>DASQIQ010000347.1:0-7678 GCA_035631495.1 Micropepsaceae bacterium | reverse complement strand
TACGATCCGGCGACGCGCGGCGGCAATGCGCCGGACGGGCGCAAAGTGCAGGCGACCATGCACTGGGTGTCGGCCGCCAACAGCGTGGAGGCTGAAGTGCGGCTCTACAACCCGCTCTTCAATCGGCCCGATCCTGGCGCGGATGGCGACTTCACCAAGGACCTCAATCCCACTTCGGTAGAAGTCTTGCCGCATGCACGTCTGGAGCCCTCGCTTGCCGAGGCGCGCGAGGGCGAGGCGATCCAATTCGAACGTCAGGGTTATTTCTGCCGCGATGCGGCGCCGGGGCACAATCGGCCGGTGTTCAACCGCACCCTCGGCTTGCGCGATTCGAAGTGACATTTCGGGACTGAACCGATGAACGGTGCGGAGAGCCTCGTACGAACCCTTCTCGCTTCGGGCGTCGACACCTGTTTCGCCAATCCGGGAACGAGCGAGATCAATTTCGTTGCCGCGCTCGACCGCGCGCCCGGCATGCGCTGTGTGCTCGCTCTGTTCGAAGGTGTGGTGACGGGAGCCGCCGATGGCTATGGCCGCATGACGCGCAAGCCCGCAGCGACTTTGATGCATTGCGGGCCGGGCTTCGCCAATGGTCTGGCCTATCTGCACAATGCCAAGCGTGCCGAGACCCCGATCCTGAACATTGTGGGCGATCAGGCGACCTATCACGCGCCGTTCAACCCGCCGCTGGCCTCCGATATCGAGGCCTGGGCGCGCCCGGTGTCGCAATGGGTGCGCAGAGTTTTACACACGCAAACGCTGGGTGTGGATGCGGCGGAAGCGGTGCAGGGGGCGCGCAATCCGCCGGGCGGAAGCGCCACGCTCATCCTGCCCTCGGACGTCATCTGGAGCGAGGGCGGTGTTCCAGGCGCGCCGCTTCCCATTCCCCTGCCGGCGCCGACGACCGCCGATGCCGTCGCGGAGGCCGCCCGCGCCCTGCGCTCCGGCGAGCCGGCGCTGATCCTCATGTCGGGCGCTGCCCTTCTTCCCGAGGCGCTTTCCATCGCCTACGCTATCGCCGCTGGCACCGGGGCGAGGCTGATGACTCCGACCTTCAACGCGCGCATCGCGCGGGGCCGCGGCCGGCCGCCGCTCGACATCGTGCCCTATCCGGTCGATGAATCCGTCGCCAAGCTGAAGCACTTCAGGCACCTGATCCTGGTCGGCACCGGCGAGCCGGTCGCGTTTTTCGCCTATCCGGGAAAGCCCAGCATCGTGTCGCCGCCGGACGCCGCGGTTCATGTGCTGGCGCGGCCCGAGCACGATCTGAAAGATGCGCTCGCCCGCCTGGCCGAGGAATTGCACTGTCCGGCGCGTGCGGTGCCAGAGAACCCGGCGGAAGTCGCGCCCACGCATGGGCCGCTGACCGCCGAATCTGCGGCGGCAATGGTCGCGGCGCTGATGCCCGAGTCTGCGATCCTGGTGGATGAGGCTATCACCTTGCGCGGGCCGTTCTTCGCCGGCACGCGCAATGCGCCGCCGCATGATTGGCTGCAAGTGCCGGGCGGCGCCATCGGCGGCGGGTTGCCGCTTGCGACCGGCGCCGCGCTGGGCGCGCCGGGGCGCCGCGTGATCGTGCTCCAGGGCGATGGCTCCGCCGCCTATACGCTGCAGGCGCTATGGACCCAGGCGCGCGAAAATCTCGACGTCACCACGATCCTTCTCTCCAACCGCAAATACGCCATTCTGTTCAAGGAGCTCGCCGATGTGGGGGCGGCGCCGGGTCAGACCGCCCGCGATCTGTTCGAGCTGATGCGGCCCAACGTGGATTGGCTGCGCGTGGCGGGCAGCATGGGGGTGGAGGCGGGCCGTGCCGATACGCTGGAACGGTTCGCCGACCTCTTGCGCGGCGCCTTCGCGCGCAAAGGCCCGTTTCTCATCGAGCTGATGCTTTGATGGGCGTATAATTCAGCGCGGCACAAGCGATTTGGAAAAGATGATGGCATTTCGGATTCTCAAACACATCGGTATCGGCGCGGGCGCAATCGCCTTCTTCGGAGTGGGCATTGGCTCTGCTGTGGCTCAGCCGCAGCTCGGCGGGACTGCGACCCGCGCGACCATCGCGGTGAAGGATCCAAAGATGTCGCAGCGGAGCTACATTCTCTACGCCCCACGCAATGCGAAGCCCGGCGCGCCGCTGCTTTTCGTCTTTCATGGCTCCGGCGGCGATGGCGAGTCCATGCGCGACGTAACGAGCTATGAATTCGACATGCTCGCCGACAAGAATGGATTCCTGGTCATCTATCCCGATGGCTACCAGACGACGTGGAACGATTGCCGCAAAGGTTCGCCCCAGCCCGCGCGCGTTATGAACATCGATGATGAAAGCTTCATCGAAGCGATGATCGCCAAGGAAGTGACCGCGCACGGCATCGATACGAAGCGCGTCTTCGCCATGGGCTGGTCGAATGGAGGCCAGCTCAACTACCGGCTGGCGATGGAGCGGGCCAAAGAGTTCGCGGGTATCGCGGTGATTTCGGCGAGCGTGCCGGTGCCCACGAACCTCGCCTGCACGCCATCGGGTGCGGCCATGCCTGCAATGATCATCAACGGCACGGACGATCCGATCAATCCCTTCAATGGCGGCAATGTGATGCTGGGTTACACCAACCTTGGCCCGGTCTATTCCTCGCAGGAGACGGCGCAATATTGGGCGAAGCTGAACGGGATTACCGGCGCCCCCGAAATGAAACGCTTGCCGCACAAAACCGCGTCCGATCCGACCTATGTCGAGCAGATGACCTGGTCGGCGCCCGGCAAGCCCGGCGTTGTGCTCTATGCGGTGCATGGCGGCGGGCATGTCGTGCCGACGCGCATGCCCAAGGACTGGGGCGGCCTGGGGCGCGAGACGGGCGATCTGGATGCGCCCGTCGCGATCTGGGACTTCTTCTCGAAACTTCCCAGCCGGCCCTGAGATTCTTACTCAACTGTCATCCCCGGCGAGCACGCGTTTGCGTGCGAGGAAAGGGGATCCATTCGGCAGGTGGATTCCCTTCCCCTCGCGATAAAGGAATCGCTCGGCCGGGAATGACAAAATCTGAGATAGAAAATCCGACTTTGAGCAGGGGTCACGGCGTGACTTGATACCGCGTCTTCTGGATTTCCGTAAAGGCGTCGCCCGACCATGCCATGATTTTCACCGTGGCGGACCCGGACTCCAATTCGATCAGATTGTAGCTGTTTCCAGCCAAACCCCGTGTGCGCGTCGAAACCGCAGTGCCCGCATGGACGACGAGTACGGAACCCTTCAGCAGCAATTCGGCATGGGCTTCGCCGCTCGCGGGGTGATGATGATGGCCCGAAAGCAGCAGATGGACGCCGGCATCGGCGAGCGCGCGCAGCGCAAGCATCGAACGGCCGGCCAGCTCGACCCGTGCTTCGCCATGCGCGGCTGCGACAGGATGATGCGTCATGACGATTTTCCATATTTCCGCAGGCAAATGCGAAAAAATGTGGCGGATATGCGCCATCTGGTCCCACGAGACCCGCCCATTCTTCCAGCTGAAGCGGCGCGCCGTGTTGAGGCCGAGGACGACCATCTCCTCATCGGTATAGATGCACTCATCCATGCCCGTGGGCGCGATATGCCGGTTGAATTTTCTGAAGGGCCGGAAGAACCGCCCGCGCAAATCATAGAGCGGTACATCGTGATTGCCGGGCACCACCAGGACCGGTGCGGCAATGCGGTCGAGGTAATGCCGCGCTTCGGCGAATTCGGAATTCCTCGCGCGCTGCGTGAGATCACCGCTGACCGCGACCAGATCCGCGGGGTTTTCGGCCAGGCTCTTGAGCAGCGCCGCCACTTTGTGTGGATCGTGGCGACCAAAATGAAGGTCGGAGATATGGGCGATTCTGCGCATCAGGCCGTTGCTTCCGCGGGCTCCACCGGAATCGGGGCGTAGACCCGCAATTCTCCGGCTCGTATCCGATAGTGGAGCGGAGGCCGCAGGAACACCACTTCTCCGTCGAGCGCGACGGCCAGGCGCTTCTTTCGCTTCCTCGCGCCGATATCGGCGTGTTTGGCGCCGAACACGCGCAGATCATGTTCTGTGTCCGCCAGACCGAGAAGCGAAAGGACAGTAAACCAAACGAGTGAAAGCCGGGTCTGGTGCTTGACGATGTAGAACCAGAGCTCGCCCCCATTCAATTTTTCGCGCGTTCCCAACGCCCTCAGTTTGAGCGTGTATTTGTTGTTGCCGACGAAGAGGCAAGGCGTCCTACATGGGTCGACCCATCCCTCGGCCTGAACACGCAGGCGACGAACCGGAAACACGCGGAGCATGTGCAAGCCGGCGAGCCCCATAGCGGTCCATTTCCGTAAGCCCCTGCGCCGACGCAGCCTTTCGCGGTCCAGCACCATGTATGGGTAAACGCCGATGGAGGAGTTGTTGATGAAGACGATCCCATTCACCTCGCCGACATCGATGTTCACTTCATGCGCCGCGGCGATCACCTCCACGGCCCCCTCCAGCTCCATCGGAATTCCCAGATCTTTCGCGAAATGGTTCAGCGTGCCCAGGGGAAGGATTCCCAGTTTCACGCCCGTGCCGGCAAGCGCGGCGGCCACCGTGTGAATGGTCCCGTCTCCACCGCCTGCAATAACGGCGTCGATCTCGTTTCTCTGCGCCTTTTGCAGCGCGCGCTTGGCCGCCTCCGCGAGTTTGTCGCCGGGAAGCGCTTCGACCTCGCCAATGATCCCGCGTGCGGCGAGAGCGGACCTCACCATCTCACGCATCTCTTCGCCGGAGGAGCCTTCGATGCTCCCGGACAGGACGTTCAACAGCGCAACCACTCTCAAATGGGCCTCTTAAAGCCGGATCGCATGGGCGCGCTTACTCTACAACCGGTTGGCAGCGAGCCAGCAAGTCAGCGCCCAAGCCGAACCGATGCACCAGCCCGCCAGCACATCCGTCGGGTAGTGAACGCCGAGAAAGACGCGGCTTACCCCGACCAGGAAGACAATAAGGATCGCCACGGCCATGACATAGATTTTTGCCGCGACGGACGGGGCGTCTCGCGCCAACAGAGCGCCAAGCGTGAGATAGACGACGGCCGACACAGCCGCATGACCGCTTGGAAAGCTCGAGGTGAAGACCTGCGTGGAGTGGAGCACAAGGTCCGGCCTGGGCCGGTCGAAAATATATTTGAGCAGATCATTCAAAGCCGTCCCGCCTGCCACGGAAATGAGCACCAGCAGGGCGGGCTTGCGTCTTCCGAGCAAAAGCAAATAGGCGGCAGCTGCGCCGGACAGAATGGCCACCACGACGATGCTGCCGAGCGCGGTAATGTCGCGGGCTGCCTCTTCCACCCAAGGCGGCCCTACGGATTCGGAAATATTCCCGGCGCTGCGAAAAGCGAGAATGGCGGCCCGGTCGAACGAAGCGGTCTCGCCCTCGAAAACATCCTGGGCGATGAAGATGAAAATCAGCAACAGGCCGGCGATCAAAAACAGGCTTCCCAACAGCCAGATCTCGGGCGGCTGGTGCATTCGCGTTGTGGGAGCCCTCAAGCGCAATTCCTCCGGATCTTGGCTGACTTAACGCTAGGCATGACGAAGGGCTCCCACGCGCTCTTCCGATAATTTTTTCACCTATGGGAGCGGCCTTTGCCTAGCCTTCTTACGCGCGGTTCACCGTTTGGTAACCCTAAATGCCGTTGTATTCGGGTCTCTGTTTGAACAGGCCAAGCATGACGATTGACGATCCCGATCTGGCGAAACGCAAATTGCGCGCGCTCGTGGTTGACGACAACGAACACATGCGTGCGCTTTTGCGCCGCCTGTTGCAACGCATGGGCATCGAGAACACCGAATATGCCGATGGAAGCGCGGCATTGGAAGTCGTCGAATCCGAGCTGCCCGATCTCATTCTCACCGACCTGACGATGCAGTTCATGGACGGTATCAGCTTCGTACGGACGCTTCGGCGCTCGCCGAACGAGAAGGTACAGACCACTCCAGTGATCATGATCACCGGCCACGCGGACCGCCATCGAGTCGTAGGAGCCCGGGATGTTGGCGTGAACGAGATGATGGTCAAGCCCGTTACAGAAGGCGGTCTTCTCACCCGCGTCCAGGAGGTCATCCTTAGGCCACGGCCATTCATCTTCGGCCCGACCTATTTTGGACCATGCCGGCGCCGCCGCCTCGACCGGAACTATCGGGGTCCGGAACGGCGCCGCACCGTTATGGCGATCTAACAAGGCCCCGCATAATCCCTCGTCATCCCCGGCGAGCCGTGGCGGATAGCCGCGGCGAGGGAAGGGCACCCATTCGGCAGATGGATTCCCTTCCCCTCGCGGTGTTCCACCGCTCGGCCGGGAATGACAATAGAGTTTGAGCAGCCTGCATTTTCGGGGTGACCGCTTCGCGTTGGCGCGGCGAGGAGATATGGTGCGTGCTAGGCCATCAGCTTGAGAAAAACCATCCGGGAGGGAGCCATGACATTCCGCACATTCGCGTGGGCCTTAGCACTCGCCGCCGTGACGCCGTTCGCTGCCGAGGCACAGCCCGTCTCGAAAACCTTTCCGGTGGTGCAGGGCAAGACCTACAAATTCGAAAAGATCGCAGACGGCGTCTATTACGCAACGGGCGGATTCGGCAGCAACAATGTCGTCATCGTCAACGACGACGATATCCTGCTGGTGGACACCGGCACCTCTCCGGCCAATGCGCGGGCGTTCGTGGCGGACGTCAAGATGCTGTCCAACAAGCCGGTGCGCTACGTCGTGAACACGCATTGGCACTACGACCACACCGACGGCAATTCCATCTTTGGCCCGGAGGTGCAAATCATCGCGCATGATTACGTCCGCACCGCGATCACCACTTTCGATGTGCTCAATCGCGAGCCATACAAGACCTCGCAGGGCACGGCTGTGGCCCAGGTCGAGGATTTGAAGAAGCAAGTCGCGGCGGAGAAAGATGCGGCGCACAAAACCACGCTGGCAAAACAGCTCGCGGATGCGGAAAACGTCGTGGTGCAGCTCAAGGAGATCAAGCCGACCCCGCCGAACGTGACCTATTCGAGCAAAATCGTCCTTCACCGCGGACAGCGAGAGATTGATCTGATGTTCTTAGGCCGCGGCCATACCGGCGGCGATACGGTGGTTTATCTCCCCAAAGAGAAGATCGTCGCGACCGGCGACCTCATGGAGAGCCGGCCCGCCTATATGGGCGATGCGTTTTTCGACGAATGGGTGACGACGCTGGACGCGCTTAAGAAGCTGGATTTCGACGTAGACTTGCCGGGCCATGGCATACCGTTCACCAACAAGAGCCTGATCACCGCCTATCAATCCTATTTGCGGGATTTGACGGCGCAGGCCGCCAAGCTGCGCGCCCAGGGCGTCTCCGCGGATGACGCCTCACGCCGCATCGATCTTACCGCGCACGCGAAGGACTTCCCGGCGATTACGAGCCCGGGCGTCGATATCCGCGGCGTCCGCCGCGTCTATGCCTGGATGGACGAAACCGGCAAGAAATAGCGGTTCCGGCACAGCCCGATAGCTCATCCAAGCGGGGGTTCGAAATGACGCATGACACGCCGTCTTTCTCCCGCCGTGCCTTGTTCAAGACCGGCGCGGGTCTTGCTGTGGGATTGGCCGCCGCGAGATTGATCGGCGGCGAGGCGAGGGCGGCCGATGCCGGCCAACGCTTCGCACGTCAGACCGCCGTCAA
>DASQIQ010000346.1:0-16299 GCA_035631495.1 Micropepsaceae bacterium | reverse complement strand
AATGGCGACGGGAAGTCCGACATTCTGTGGCAGAACGACAGTGGCCAAGCGATGGTCTGGCTCATGAACGGGGCCTCGCTCGTGAGCAGCGCCACTATCGGTGCCAATCCCGGTACGTCATGGCATGTCGAGGGCGCCGGGGATTTCAACGGTGACGGCAAGGCCGACATATTGTTGCAGGACGACAGCGGTCAGGCCGTGATCTGGCTGATGAATGGAACCACCGTGCTCGCCACCGGCAATGTCGGCGCCAATCCAGGCTCGTCATGGCATATCACACCCAATGATGACACGTTAGCCACAGGCTTGGCTCAGATCGGCAGCGCCGGCGGAGCGATGGTTTCCAGCCCGAGCCTGCCCGCGAACCTGGTTGACCATCCCGACCTTTTTGACGGGCACTTGATCTTCTAACACTAAAATATCTGCTGGGCGTTGCGGGGTGGTGTCCGCGGCGGCCGCGTGCGTCCATCCATTTGCGCATCTTTCCACTTCATGAACGCGCGTTGATTTCTCCTCCTGGCGAAGGCGATATAGTTTCCCTCGCGAGTGATTCCTCGCGCGCGCTAGATCCTTCCCGCAGGACGGGCGCCTTTATTCGATTGAGGTCGCCGAGATGCGAAATATCTTCGCCGGGACCGGCGTCCAGACCGGCGGTCAACACGGCTTTCTGCGACTCTTTGGCCGTCTTGTTGTGCTGGGCGTTTTCGCCTTCTCCGCCGTGATCGCGCTGCTCAGCCTGCCGGCGACCACGCAGCTGTTGATGGACCAACTGGAAGTCTTTCCGGCGATCACGGTTTCATCCCTTACCGCGGCGATGCGCGATCCGCCGGGCGCCATCGTCATCCTCTCCGCCGGACGGCGGGTCTACGCACCGGAGTTCGGCGCCGAGACGCTCGATGAACTTTCTTTGGAACGCGTCCGATATGGTGCTTTGCTCGCCAGAGCGACCCGCTTGCCGGTTCTTGTCAGCGGCGGCCTCGGCGGCGAGGGCAGACCTTCGCTTGCTCAACTCATGGCCGATGCCTTGCGCTCCGATTACGGAATAGCGGCGCGCTGGTTGGAATCGCGCTCCGCAAATACTGCGGAAAATGCGTTTCTCTCCTCGGAAATCCTGCGGTCCGCGGGAATCAATCGGGTGATACTCGTTACCCATGCCTGGCACATGAAACGTGCGAGGGCGGCATTCCTTGCCAATGGGATAGCCGTGCTGCCAGGCCCCACCGCGTTCTATGGTCCGGCGGGGAACGAGGATAGTCTGCTCAGATTTCTTAATCCGGACGTGAAGTCACTGCGCATGTCCGCCTTCGCGCTCCATGAGATCGTCGGCAGCCAGTGGTACCGCCTGAGATACGGCTTCTGACATTCCCCGCCAAAGCGGGCTTGGCGACCCCGCGCGGAGTTACCGCTCCACCGTTGGACTGTCTTCCTTGCTCGACAGCAATTCGGTTCGCAGAGAATCCAATTCCTGGCGAAGCGCCAGGGCCGACGCGGTAGCGTTGGCGCTCTGCGCCGCACGGGCTGGCGGCCGCGACGCGTTCAAGACGAGTGTCTTCATTCCGTCTTCTAGGTTCCGCTTGACATCGTTGGTCATGCGAGCCTGTTTGTCGAGGATTTCGCGGAGCTCCTCCAACTGCGCCGATAGGAGGCTCAGCCGCGAGGAGTTCACGGCATTGCTGATCAGAATGCCGGCAATGAGGATCGCCAAGAGAAGAAGGAAAACATTCGGCCAGGTCAAAAACCGGTCGAGCGTCACTTGAATATTGTCGAGGAACACGTTCATCGGCGTTCTTTCCTGTCTACTCGCGCATCTTGCCGCACGCTTGGTTTATAAACTTACCATGTTTTTGCTCATCTTAAACTCAAGCCGACAGGCCGGGGAGATTTGTTGGCTCGTGTCTCCGCCCCGCGAAATGCACTTCCCTTAAGAAGCCCTCGAACATCAGAAGCGACCAGAGGGCATGGCTGTGATCGGCGGCTCCCGAGAGATGTGCGTCCGCGATGCGGCCGATTGACCTCATGTCGAACAGCCCGCAATCGCCCATCGCCTCGCCCAGCAGCGCCTCTCGCACGAACCGCCCGCCGGCATCGCGAAAATAAGGCGCAAGCGAGGTCGCAAAGCCCTGTTTCGGCCGGTAGAGATTCTCCTTCGGTACATATGGCTCAAGCGCGCGCTTGAGAATGTATTTGCCTTCGCCGGCTCTGAGCTTCAGCCGGCTGGGTACGCTTGCCGCCCATTCCACGAACTCATGATCCAGCATCGGCACGCGCACCTCCAACGACACCGCCATGCTCGTGCGGTCGACCTTGGTCAGGATGTCGCCGGCAAGGTAGGTCTTGATGTCGGCATATTGCGCGGCAGAGACGGCATCGGATGTCCCGGAATCGCGCATCGCGGCCGCGATCCGCTCTCCTGGGTGATGACCCGCTAGGGCTCGCGACATTTCGGGCGAATAGAGGCGCGACCGCGCGTCATCCTGTATCCGGCAGACCGTGCGGTAATAGCCGCCTGCGCTGTCCAGCGCGAATTCCTGGAACGTATATTTGGCGCGGAGCCAACGCGGCGCCCAATCCAGTTTCGGGTATAGCGCCCCGAGCGCCCCGAACAAGGGCCCGCGGATCGCGTCAGGAATCAGGTGCCGGGCTCTTTCCGCAGCCTCAAACCAGCGATAACGCCGGTAGCCTGCGAACATCTCGTCTCCGGCATCGCCCGAGAGCGCGACCGTCACGTTCCGGCGCGCCAATTTGCACACCTGGTAGGTCGGAACCGAGGAGCTGTCGGCGAAAGGCTCATCGAAGATAGCCGCCTGGGCGCGGTAGGTGGCCAAAGGATTTGCCGCCACCTGCTGCTCATGATGCTGGGTCCGGTAAAGGCGCGAAACGCGCGCCGCATGGGCGAGTTCGTCCGTGCCGCCTTCCCCGAAGCCGATAGCAAAGGTTTTCACCGGCGCATCGGTTTGGCGCGCCATCGAGGCGACCACGCCGCTGGAATCGACGCCCCCCGACAGGAAAGCGCCAAGCGGCACCTCGGAAATCAAACGGATGCGCACCGCCTCGTTGAAGCGCGCGATCAGCTCGCGCGCCGCGGTCTCTTCCTTGAGCGGCCCATCGGTAAAGGAAAGCCGCCAATATTCGTGCGGCTGCGGCATAGCCTTGCCGCGGGCGACCACCAGATAATGGGCGGGGGCAAGCTTGAAAATGCCCTGATAGATCGTGCCGGGATCGGGCACATAGCCCAACGCGAAATAATCGTCGACCGCAGCCGGATCGAGGCGCTTTTCCACCATCGGGTGGACCAGCAACGCTTTCAGCTCGGAGGCGAAGAGCAGATACCGCCCGCCCACCACGGTGTAGTAGAGCGGCTTCTTCCCCAGCCGGTCGCGCGCCAGGAACAGAATGTGGCGATTGCGGTCGTAAAGCGCGAAAGCGAACATCCCGCGAAAGCGCTTGACGCAATCGGCGCCCCATTGCTCCCAGGCATGGACGATGACTTCCGTATCGCAGGCCGTGTGGAAGCGATGGCCGGCGCGCTGAAGCTCGGGGACGAGTTCCTGAAAATTGTAGATTTCTCCGTTATAGACGATCGCGACCGAGCCATCCTCGTTGAACATGGGCTGCTGGCCATGCGCGACATCGATGATGGCCAGACGCCGGTGACCCAGCCCGACGCCGGGGTCCACATGGTAGCCCGCGCCGTCGGGACCCCGATGCGCGATGGCGCTCGTCATGGCGTCGAGCATTTGCCGGTCTATGGGCGCCTGCCCGGCAAGGTCAAAAATCCCGGCTATGCCGCACATGCAAAAAGCTCTCTTCTATGCAGCAAGACCGCCTGAAAAATGACTGCCGCTGTCATCGCCGCCCCATGCAGTCATTCAGGCGATTTTGCCGGTATTCTCAATAACATTTCGTAACCCTCTTGGTAACACTCCGTAAGGATTTGGCGCTCAAGCGTCATCTGGGCCGCATGGCGGTCTTTTTCCTTCCCTGCGTAACGGGGGAGGTGGCACGCAGCGCCGGAGGGGGGTCACACGCTCGGAACGACGCCCTTCAGGCTCGGCACGAAGTCGCCCAGCACGCTCGGCGGCCAGGGTATCGCCAGCAATTGGTCGAACAGGACATAGATGAAGACGCACATGATCGCGGCCAGCGGCAGCACGATGCGCCAGGGCTCGCGCCCCTCGACGCGCATGAAAAGGATGACGAACAGCGGCACGGTCGGAATAAGCCCTATCAGGGCCATGGACGTCAGGAAGCCCACCATCCAGCCGAAAAAGATCGCGCCGCGGGTGAGCAGAATCTTCGCCGGCAGGTGGCTGATGTTGCTCTTGATGTCCATGTGGATTTTTTCCTGCACCTGCGAGCGCGCCATTTCATCGAGGCTCTCGCGCTTGACGGTGCCGCGCTTGAAGATCTCGTTGGCGAGCGCGAGTGAGCAAAACAGAATGGCGCCGCTTCCCACGATGAGGGGGATGATCCTGGCCAGCGGATTCCAATCCACCGCCTGAACCAGCATCACTGCAAACAGCAACAGCAGGAATCCCGGAAACAGATTCTGCCAGGAAAAATGCGGAGGCCCGAAATCGGACAGCATGCCCTTGACGCCGCCATGGGCGCGCACGTCCTGGAGGAAGGGGCGGAACAGGCTGACCGCGGCCAGTGCGAACATCAGGATGACCAGCGGACGCGTCAGCCAGGACGAGCCGTAACGCTGGATCGAGATGAACATATAGCGTTCGAGCACGCCCCCTAAGATGAATCCCAGCACCAGCGGCGGGCGCGGCCAGCGGAAATGCTTCAGCGCCCAACCCAGGATCCCGAAGAACAGCAGCGCGTAGAGATCGCCCCATTCGCGCTTGCCTTCGAAGGCGCCGATATAAACCAGGCACAGCACGCAGGGCAGGATCAGCGTGTAGCGCAGCGTGGCCAATTTCGCGAACTGTCCCGACAGCAAAAAGCAAAGTCCCGAGCCCAGCACATTGGCAATGGCGATGCTCCACACCATCGAATAGGTGATGGAGAGATTCTTGGTCACCATGTCGGGGCCCGGCACCAGCCCGTGAATCAAAAACGCGCCGAGCAGGATTGCCATGCCGGCGGAGGAGGGCACGCCGAACACGACGGTGGGAACCAGCGCGCCGCCCTCGCGCGAATTGGTGGCGCTTTCGGCCGCGATCACGCCGCGCACATCGCCGGTGCCGAAACTCTGCTGCGCACCCTTCTCGGTGCGCAGCGCATGGCCATAGGACAGCCAGTCGATCACGGCAGCTCCGATGCCGGGGATCATGCCCATGAAGGAGCCCAGCGCCGAACAGCGCAACACCAGGAACCAATTGTCGAAGCAATCCCTGATGCCCTGAATGAGGCCGGTGCGCGTGTCGACATGTTTGTTCTGAGCCGCGATCGAGGTGCGCCCCACCAGAAGATCGCACAGCTCCGGAAGTGCATAGATGCCGAGCGTCAGCGGCACCAGCGGCAGGCCTTCCCACAGATAGAGCTGGCCCATGGTCCAGCGCAGCGTGCCGGTCTGCGGGTCCGACCCGATCATCGCCAGCATCATGCCGAAACAGGCGCAGGTGAGGCCGCGCAACGGCGTGTTGCCCGACAGAACCGCCACCATCGATATGCCGAACACCGCGAGCGACAGGAGCTCGGGGGAACCGACGAACAGGATGAACGGCCGCACCACCGGCAGCAGCGCGGCCATCACGGCGGCGCCGAACAACCCGCCCATCATGGCGGACATGTAGGAAGCGCCGAGCGCGCGGCCCGCTTCGCCCCGCCGGGTCATTGGGTAGCCGTCGAGCGTCGTCGCCGCCGAGGCCGCATGGCCGGGCGCGCCCAGCACGATCGCCGAAATCGGATCGGCCGTGGTGGTGGTCGCCCCCAGCCCCAGTAGCAGGGCCATCGCGGTGGGCGCGTCCATCGCATAGGTGAAGGGCAGCAGCAGCGCGGTCCCCGCGACTCCGCCGATGCCGGGCAGGATGCCCAGGCACAGCCCCATGGCCACGCCGAGAAACAGAAAGGGGAGCGTGTGCCAGGTGAAAATGATCAGGAAGGCTTCGCCTGCGGCATGCAGGATTTCCACGCGGCTGCCCTCCCGGATTTTCGGCGAAGAGTGTTGGAAAGAGCCCCCGTCCGCAAGGGTGCCGGGGGCAATCGGGGCCAGGGTCTTGGGTCAGGGCCAACCCTTGTCCTCACCCCAGAGAGGCGATAAGGGACGGGCGCGCCAGGCGTCTCCCATGGGCGTCGCGCCTCACGATCCTGGGGGATCGTCTAATGGTAGGACTGCAGACTCTGACTCTGCCTGTCTAGGTTCGAATCCTAGTCCCCCAGCCAACCAGTCCGGTCTTATGGCGCAGGCGGTGGAAAGCCGTCGAACTGTGCACCGTGAGGTCGCGCCTAGACTGGCTGCGCATAGGGCGATGGCTCGCGAAAGCAATCATCGTCATAGCCATTATGCATCCGGTAAGTTTCAAACCGGACCATCATTTGGGCTGGGTTCTGTGGAATCACAACTACTCGGCAACAGAATTCTGTCCTGTGCCTAGGCGTTGCATCAAAGATATCGTCGTAATCGGCCCAGCCCCATATGAACACTTTCTGCGCCGCAATAGAGCTGATTGGTATTTCCACGGCATCCAGAAGAGTGGTGCCTTTGGGACCAAGTGCCAATTGCGATTGTATATCGGGCTGACCGGTGGTCCACCTGTCTTCAAAGTTTGTGGTTTCAGGTCCGTCATTACCGCCCAAGCCTTGGGCCATGTCGGCAAAAGCGATACCCGCAATTAGGCGGGAGGTATTTCTTACCTCGGCTTGCGAAACCGCAGGATGAATTGATCGTCCTGTTCGTGGGCGCGCGTCGTATGGGTGTCGTTGGGGCGTGCGAGCACTTTGCTCTCGCCGTCGAAGACGAACCCGGCCTTCTGAATTTCCGCCTTCTCCGCCTCGGGGTCGCCGCGATGCAGCGTAGCCGATTGCGTGAATCCGGCGCCGGGCGCGGACGCGTAATCGATCACCAGAAACACGCCGCCCGGCTTGAGCGCGTCAAACACGCTCTTGTTGAAGACGGCGATGTCGTCGGCATGGAACATCCCAGGGTTGTGCAGATCGTGGTAGTTCTGCGCCGTCCAAACCACGTCCAAGGGCTCGGACACCATTAGCTTGGAGACCGGCTGGGTCAGAACGGTGACGTTCGAATAGGCTGGATCGGCCGCAATCGCCTTCAGCGGATCGGCTGCACCGCCCATCGGCATACCCGCCGCCGGACCCATTGGCATCGCCCCTGCAGGCCCCATCGGCATGGCCGCCGCTGGAGCGCCCATCATCATTCCCCCGGTCTCGGTTGCGTAGACATGCCCCTGCGGGCCGACCACCTTGCTGAAGATGCGGGTAAAATAGCCGCCACCGGCGATGAAGTCCGCAACTTTGTCGCCAGGCTTCACGCCCGAGAAGGCAATGGATTCGGCTGGCTTGCGGGCGGCATCGCGCATAGAATCGGCAGCAGGACGGCTCTTGTCGTTGACGGCGGCAGTGACATAGGCCGGAACATTCTGCGCCGAGGCGTTCGTCCACAGTGAACCGAGCGATAGAGATACAAGCGCGGCAAAAAACAGCGGATGACGAGTCATGAACCACTCCTTCTCTACGGCGTGTACGTGATATTCGCGTGCACCGATTAACCAGTTGATTGCAACTTAGCCCGAACGAAATGCTCACGCCACCTGCTGTGCGGTGCCAAACCAGGATTGCTGAAACGCAGGATTTCAGGTGCAACAACTGGTACCGATTTGCTACGCTTTGGTGACGTCGCAATCGGTAATTTGGAATAGAGCATGCTTACATTCTCCTTTCGCGCCGCAATCAGCGGAGCGATCCTGGCATTCATGCCGCTTTTGAACGCTGGGGCGACGGACGCTGGGCACCCTGACGCCGCACAGTTGCGCATCGATCGGGCTGTGCAGGCTTATGTGGCCAAGCAGCAGGCTGAACAGGAAAAGGCCACGGATCAGTTAATCCTCAATAGGACGACCGATCTATTGCAGGACCCTGCCACCCCGGTCCTTGGCAATCCGCAGGGCGACGTCGCCGTGATCGAGTTCTTCGATTACGCATGCCCCTTTTGCAAGGCGGTCGAACCCAGACTTGAAAAGCTTCTCAGGGACGACAAGAATGTGAAGCTGATCGTCAAGGAATTTCCGATCCTGACCCCCGAGTCGCTGATCGCGGCCAAAGCGTCCCTGGCGTCCGTCAAACAAGGGAAGTACGAACAATACCATCAAACCATGATGGGGTTCCGGGGCCGATTGACGACCGAAATGATCTTCGACACCGCGAAGAGTGTCGGACTGGACGTTGACCGGTTGCGCAAGGACATGGACGCGCCCGAAATTGCCGACGAGATCATCGCGAATTTCAATCTAGCCCGGGCCCTGCGCATCTTTCAGACGCCGGGCTTTATTGTCGGCGGCCATATGCTCACGGAGCCCTCGGCGAAGATAGATTTCCCTAAGGTCGCCGCTGCGGCGCGCGCAAAGTAGGACTGAACCACGCGCTCCGGGCCATGCCGCCAACGTGCCCAGAAGCTAGGTCGCGGGTTGCAGATGAAATCGGCCCAATAGATCATTCGAAATAACTTCGCCGACCGGTCTGGATCAACTCGTACAGTGCCCCGATCTCGTTGGTCAGCCGCTCGTAGTTCCGCCAATCCTTGTACTGTGGGAAGGTCAGTGTTTTTTTGGCTTCTTCCAGGCTCATACCTTTTCCGATCGCGCCCTTCACCGTCGCATATTCGTCGGACAGCATGGCGGATAGCTCCTTCACGTCGGCACGGTTCGCCACATCGCCATGAGCCGGTAAGAGCACATCGACATCCATGGCGCCAACCTGATCGAGCAACTTGATCCAATTCTCGACCGATGTCGTGAAAGCCATGTTGGGCATGCTGTGTTTTGCGAAGGATCCTGGCGTGAACAGTGCGCGCGCGTGCGGAAACAGCACGAATGTATCACCGTCCTGCTGGCCGGGGCCGAGATAGAAGAGCCTAACCTCACGGCCGCCCAAGTGAATGGTCATCGCCGTATCGAACGTGACGTCAGGCAAGATGAGCTTCACCTCGTTCGGGTCGAAATTATGGCTTTTGAAATAACCCACGCGACGCGCCATCTCCTTGGGCTGAACCAGCTGCATGATGCGGGCGGTTTCCTTGTGCGTCACAAAGGTCGCGCCTGCAGTTTTGAACGCCGCATTCCCAAATGTGTGGTCACCATGGAAATGGCTGTTGATGACCCATTTGATCGGTTTGTTCGTGATCTTGCGAATGCGCTCTAGGAGAGCTTGGCCGGCGCGAGGATGTTGGCCGGTGTCGATCACCAGGACGCCTTCATCCGTGACGAGAAAGACCGAATTCGACCCGCTGTAGTCATAAAAGAAATAGAGATCGCTCGCGATCTGTTTGACCGACGGCGCATTGGCGGGATTGGCCGCGGGCTCCTGTGCCGCAGCGGGCAAGGTTGCGTATAGGACGCCAATAAGGAGCGCGAAGACCATCGCCAGAGCCTGCACAGAAGCCCTGCACAGATGGCCACGTAGGCTCGCGGATATCGCCATCCCAGCTGACATCGGGATTAGGGCCGTATGTACGTCCAGCCAAACATCAACGCGATTACGGCGGCGACGGCGCGAAACCTCCTGAACATTATCTTCTCCCTTGTATCGAACCCGCAAGGTAAGGGCCCTACTGAATTTTACAAGTTAAATCTGGAAATTACCCTGGGCGTCTCCTATGCTGTTGCCATCCGGAAACCTAGACATGGAAACTTGGACGCCAGCTCCTGAGAAAGGAAAAGCCTTTATGCGCAAACTTGCATTGTTGTCAGTTGCCGCTTTGTGTTTCGCCACCTCGTCGGCCTTCGCGCTCTCCGACAAACCCTATATCACCAAGGACGACATCGACATCGCTTCGCTGCTGCCTTCGCCGCCGCCGGAAACCTCTCCCGCCGGCCAGCTCGATCTTCAGATCGTCAAGAATTTGCAGGCGAACATGACACCGGAGCGCGCCAAGGCGATTCGCAGCGATCTTGTTCAGGACGTCTACAATATCGCCGGTCCCGTGCTCGGACCGAACTTCACGAAGGATAGATTTCCGCTGACCGGTCAGTTCATTGACAAAGTCGTGAAGGATGCCGGCTTCGGCGTCGGCCCGGTGAAGCAGAAATACATGAAGCCACGCCCGTTCAAGTACAGCGCCGAGCTGGCGACGGCGTTCGACGACATCGCGAAGTCGACGGGCGGCGCGACCTATCCGTCCGGCCATAGTACGACGTCCTTCGAAGTCGCGTTGATCCTGGGCACCATGCTGCCATCCAAGCGCGATGCGCTGTATGAGCGCGCCTATACCTACAGCATCCACCGCGTCACCAGCGGCGCGGCCTATCCGTCGGATGCCGAAGGCGGCCATATCACGGCGACGCTCGCGGTCACCGAAATGATGAAGAAGCCCGAGTTCCGCGCCGATTACGATGCGGTGAAGGCGGAACTGAACAAGGGCGGCATCAACTAAGCGCCGCGCCTGCACGGCTTAACGCCTTGGTCCCTTGGGCATTGTGGTAAAGATTGCACATGTGGACTCCGACCAAAAGGCCGCCGTTGCCAAGGCGGTTCCGTGCGATCTTCTGGTCGCTCAGTGCTGCGCAATTTGTTGTCTTCGCAGTTCTGTTCACGTTGGGTATGCGAACTGCGGCCAATTACGTCGCATTCGCGTACGCCTGCTCCAACGTTGCCGTCGTGGTAGTTCGGTGGTGGACCGATAAAGATCACCAAAGCTCGATGTGAGCGCCGCGTCAAATTTCAAACTGAGACAGTGCCCACAGCCCGCGCGTCGGACTTCTGAGCTACCGGAAACAGAACGGTACGGACGTCATGGGAGCGGTGCATCGGGGCTTCGCGAATGGGCGCTTGAGGCGGGAACCGATGCCCTCCAAGTAGGGTTATCCGCCGAACGCATACCGGACAGGCAACGTGGGTCACGAGTGCCTCCGGCCCGGGGACGGGCGGGAATGTCCGGTCTTCTCGAAATCTACCGTTCCCAGGGCCTCGGCCGCGATCCGCGCTGGAGGAGGGGCCGCAACCTGTATTATTCTGGGCGAAGAGCAGCGATAACACTTAAGCGGTACCGAGCAAGTTCGGGCGCCGGTTGGCGCCTTCATTCTTGACGTTCTCGGCGTCGTCAGCGCCAAACAGTGTTTGCTCGGTGCACAGATCGTCGATCGCGACCAGGGAGGTAGCAACAATGTTGAGAGCAACGGGGTTAGTGCTGACATGCGGCGTCGCCGTGTTTGCGACGTTCGGCTCAGGACTCAAGGCTCAGATTTCGAGTAATCCGTACCATGTCAATTACAATTGGGACAAAATCCAGGGCCGCAAGATCGGCGTTGCCAGCGGATTCAAAATGGATCCCGACGGTAAACATCTCTGGATCATCGACCGTTGTGGTGCCAATGGCTGCGCGGATTCGGATCTCGATCCGATCATCGAAGTCACGCTCGATGGTAAAATGGTCAAAAGCTTCGGCAAGGGATTGATCGGGTTCCCACACGGACTGTTCGTCGACAAACAGGGAAATGTCTGGGTGACGGATGGCGCGCCCGAGGGCGATCCGCGCGCGGCCGCGAGCGTAAGAAAGCACATCGGCCATACCGTGATGAAATTCAGTCCCGACGGAAAGGTTCTGCTGACCATTGGCACGCCAGGCGTCTCAGGGGCCGATGCGATACACATGAATGGACCGACCGGCGTGGTGGTTCAGGATGACGGCACGATCTGGGTGACCGATGGCCATGGCACTGGAACATTTTCGGGACCCCACAAGGATGACATGTATGCATCCCGTGGCGGCAACAACCGTCTGTTGGAATTCTCGCCCGATGGCAAATTTATTCGGCAATGGGGCGGGGGTAAAGGCTCTGAGGGCAGCATGCCGCTGCAGTTCAATGATCCCCATGACATCGAGCTCGATGCTGCTACGGGGAACATGTACATCGCCGACCGCGGCAATCAGCGGGTTCAGGTCCTCGACAAACACGGAAACTTCATCACGCGCTGGACGCAATTCGGCAAACCGAGCGCCATTGCGATCGACAACAAGGGACATATCTATGTGGCGGACGGAATGTCGAATGAGCGCTGGAATCCCGGCTGGGAACGGGGCATTCGCGTCGGCGACATCAAGACCGGTTGGGTGAAGGCGTTCATACCGGATGAAGTAGACACTCCGGTAGGCAATGGCGTTGCAGGTACCGAATTTCTCGGAGTGGACCCGGACGGCAATATTTATTCCGGCGGCGCAGGGATAAAGGGAATGGTGGTGCACAACCCTTTCCGCCCGGTGGATTAGCCACCGGCGTAAGCAGAATCACGATAGGAGCAGTGCCAGCATCGCCCAATCGAGAAGTTTGCCACAAAGCGAATGGCAGGAATTGGCGAATCCCAGACATTGCGATCTGCTGCGCTGAGTGTCCGCTTTTGACAAGATCGGACATTCGCGCCGACCGCCAGGAAGGGCTGTTGATGCCCCGAACCGGACTCCGCCGTGAAAATAGAAACCCGTGCAGCATTCGGCGCCGGGCGCCGGTTGCATGGGCGCACGGCCTGCCGTGCTTGCGCTTCTCTCATTCCGCGGCGACGGCGCGCATGATCCGCGGCTTGTGCTCGTCATGGGGGCCTGCCGACGGATCGATTCGGTGCTTGATCAGGCGGTCCACCTTGTCGAGATAGAGATAGACGACCGGCGTGATGTAAAGCGTCAGCAGTTGCGACACCAGCAAGCCGCCGACCACCGCGACGCCAAGTGGCTGGCGCAATTCGGAGCCGGCGCCGGTCCCGAGCGCGATCGGCAGTGCGCCGAAGATCGCGGCGCACGTCGTCATCATGATCGGCCGGAAGCGCAACAGGCAGGCCTCGCGGATCGCCTCGGCGGCCGGCAAGCCGACGGCTCGGCGCTGAATGGCGAAATCGATCATCATGATGGCGTTCTTCTTCACGATGCCGACCAGCATGACGATGCCGATCATCGCGATGACCGACAGGTCCATCTTGAACATCATCAGCACGATGAGCGCTCCGACGCCGGCTGACGGCAAGCCCGAGAGTATGGTGATCGGATGGATGAAGCTCTCATAGAGAATTCCGAGCACGACGAAAGCGGCGAACACCGCGGCCAGCACAAGCACGCCCTGGCCCCTCAGCGAATCCTCGAAAACTTGCGCGTTGCCCTGGAATCCCGTGGTGATCGAGTCGGGCAGGTGCGCCTCCTGTTCGACCTGACGGATGGCATCGACTGCCTGGCCGAGCGCGTAGCCGGGATCCGTACTGAAGAAGATCGTCATTGCAGGCTGCTGGCCCTGGTGATTGACCTGCAGCGCGCCGATGCTCGGCACCTGCCGGACCAGCGCGGACAAAGGGACGACCGGTCCGGTCGGCATTGTCGAACCGCTCACCCCGGAGCCCGCCGCGGGAGCAGCACCGCCGGTGGTGACCTGTCCGTTGAGATTCGTCTTGAGAAACAGCTTCCTTAGTCCGTCGGGATTGGCCTGAATCTTCGGGTCGCACTCCAGGATCACGTAATAGTCGTTAATCTCGGTGTACATCGTCGCCACCGGCCTGCTGCCGAAGCAGTCATAGAGCTCCTGGCGTATTTGATCCTGAGTCACTCCATAGACCGCGGCGGCCTCACGATCGATCTGCAGCGTCATTTGCGGATTATTGACATAGAGATCGCTGGTGACGTCGCGCAGCCCCGGAATCTTCGCGATCTTCTCCAGTATTTCCGGCCCAACCTTGTAGAGCGTCGCGGTATCGCTTGGTTGGAGCGTGTACTGGTACATGCTCTTCCCTAACCGGCCACCGATGTTGATGTTCTGCATGATCTGGAAATAGGCGGCCACGCCGACCAGGGAGTTCGCCTTGACCCGCAGCCGCTGAACCACCGTGCCGATGTCTTCCCGCTGATTGCGCGGTTTCAGCACAACCAAAGCGCGTCCGAAATTGCTGGTCGCGTTCGCCCCTCCGCCGGTCGTAATGTTGAGGTAGTCCACCGCCGGATCCTTGAGCAGGATATCCGCGACCTGCCGGGTGCGCGCCGTCATGGCGCTGACGGAAATGTCCGATGAACCTTCAGCGACGACGTTAAGGAAACCGGTGTCCTCGATCGGGAAGAACCCTTTCGGGATGACGATGTACAGCCCCACGGCGCCGACGAGAGTGCCGATCATGACCAGAAGCGTGGCGAAACGGTATTTAAGTACAAAGTCGAGAGTCACCTCGTAGCCGCGGAGCGACCGTTTGAACATGGCTTCGAAGGCGCGCAGCACGATGTTCCGGCTTTCGCACTCGCCATGGCTCCTGAGCACGCGTGCGCACAGCATCGGCGTGAGCGTCAGCGAAACGAGGCCCGAAATCAGGATGGTGACCGTAATCGTGACGGCGAATTCGCGGAACACGCGTCCGACGATGCCGCCCATCAACAGCACCGGAATGAACACCGCGATCAGCGAACAAGTGATCGAAATGATGGTGAAGCCGACCTCCCGCGACCCTTTGAGCGCCGCCTCGAATGGCGTCATGCCACTTTCGACGTGTCGGACGATGTTCTCCAGCATGACGATGGCATCATCGACCACGAACCCGACCGACAGGGTCAGCGCCATGAGCGTCAGGTTGTTAATCGAGAAGTTGAATGCGTACATGGCTGCGCAGCTTGCAATGAGCGAGATCGGCACCGCGAGCGACGGAATGATGGTGGCAGCCGCCGAGCGCAGGAACAGGAAGATCACGGCCACCACCAGCCCGCTCGCGATCGCCAGGGTCACCTGCACGTCCCTGATCGAATTGCGGATCGACACCGACCGGTCAGCGAACAGCTCCATCTTGACCGACTGCGGAATCTGGGCGCGGTAGCGCGGCAGCTGATCATAGATTGCGTCGACGATCTTGACGGTGTTGCCGTCAGACTGCTTGTAGACCGCCAGCCCGATCGATTTTTCGTTCTTGTAATAGTTGGCGCCGAGCTGGTTCTCGACGTCATCGATCACATTGGCGAATTCGCCGAGCCTGATCGGCGCGCCGTTGCGGTAGGCGGCGATGACGTTGCGGTATTCGGCGGCGGTGCGCATCGCCGCCGATGCGTCAAGGGTCGTGTTCTGCCTGGCCTCGATTCCGGAAATGGAGCCGACCGGGGTGTTCGAATTGTTCTTGGCGAGGACGGTGCGCACATCCTCCATGGAGATGTCGCGCTGTGCAGCGGCGATCGGATCGACCTGGACGCGCACGGCGAATTTCTGCTCCCCGAAAATCAGAACCTGAGCGACGCCCGGCAGCTGCGAAATCTGCTGCGCCAGCGTGATCTCGCCATAGTCGTCGACTTTCGACATGGGAAGCGTCGACGAGGTCAGGCTGAGCTGAATGACCGGCTGATCGGCTGGATTGACCTTCCGGAAAGAAGGCGGGGTCACCATTTCGATCGGCAGCTTTCGCGCGGCCACGGTGAGCGCCGTCTGCACGTCGAGCGCGGCGCCGTCGATATTCCGGTCGAGGTCGAACTGGAGAACGATCGAACTGCCGCCGAGCACCGAGGTGGATGTAAGCGAGGTAATGCCCGGGATGGTGGAAAGCGCCCGCTCGATTGGCCCGGCGACCGAAGTGCCCATGGTTTCGGCGCTGGCGCCTGGCAGCGTGGCGGTAATCTGGATTGTCGGGAAATCGACCGCCGGCAATGCGGCGACCGGCAGCAGGCGATAACCGAACAAACCGAACACGATCAACGCCGCCATGATCAGCGTCGTCATCACCGGGCGGCGGATGCAAGTCTCCGAAATATTCACGCGCCGCTCCCGGGCTTGCGCTCGCGCACGCTCACGCGCGAGCCATGTTTGAGCAGAAGATGTCCGTCGGTGACCACGACATCGCCATCGGCGAGGCCTCCAGGACGGTTTCGCCAGCCAGCGACGGCGCCACCTTGACCGGGTGCCTACTCCACGAGACCAATGTGAATGTGCTCCCGCCGCTTTCTACAAGGCGCCCGTGTGATTACTATCAGCACAGAGCGGAAACAAGGCATATTTGCCATATTTGCAGCGCGATAGTCCGGAAAAGGTGGAAGCTTTAGGCGAAGGGGGAAGGCGAACCTGTGGTTCGCGTTCGATCAGAACGCGAACCAGGTGAAGACTCTGAGCGTGTTGTTGTCGGACGCGTTGTGACCCAGGCCATCGTAATTGGACGTCGCACCGTCGAACTTCGTAAAAATCCGAT
>DASQIQ010000345.1:0-7023 GCA_035631495.1 Micropepsaceae bacterium | reverse complement strand
TGGCCGATGCCTTGGGCGATGCCACCATGCACCTGCCCTTCGACGATCATCGGATTGATGATCGTTCCGAAGTCGTCAATCGCGGTCCATCGGTCGATTGTCGTGACCCCGGTTTCCGGATCGATCTCGACCTCGGCGATGTGCACTCCCGAGGGGAAGGTGAAGTTCGTCGGGTCGTAGAACGCACCCTCCTTGAGACCGGGCTCGATCTCCGCGCTATCGAATTTGTGCGCGACATAGGCCTGCAGCGCGACCTCGCCAAACGCCATCGATTTGTTCGTCCCGCGCGCGGCGAATACGCCGTCCTGGAAGTCGACGGTACCTTCAGGCACCTCCATGCAGCGCGAGGCGACTTTGGTGGCTTTGGTCACCACTCGGTCCAGCGCCACGGAAATCGCGGACATGCCGACTGCGGCGGAACGTGAGCCATAGGTGCCCATGCCCATCTGCACCTTATCGGTGTCGCCGTGCACGATCGAAATTTGCTCCATCGGAATTCCGAGGCGATGCGAGACAAGCTGAGCAAAGGTCGTCTCGTGACCCTGGCCGTGACTGTGGCTGCCAGTGAGCACCTCAACGGTGCCGGCCATGTTGACGCGCACCTCGGCCGACTCCCAGCCGCCGACGCCCGCGCCAAGCGAACCCGCCGCTCGCGACGGCGCGATGCCGCAGGCTTCGATATAGGCCGAGAATCCAACACCCCGCAGTCTGCCGGCCTTGGCGCTCTTCGCTTTGCGTGCTGCCAAGCCGGCATAGTCCGCCATCTCCAGCGCCTTCTTCATGCAGACCGGATAATCGCCCACATCGTAATTCATGATCACCGGCGTCTGATGCGGGAAGGAGCGGATGAAATTGCGCATCCTGAACTCGGCGGGATCGATACCCATTTCCCGCGCCGCCACTTCGACCAGTCGCTCGATCACGAACGCTGCCTCGGGCCTGCCCGCTCCGCGATAGGCGTCGACCGGGGCGGTGTTGGTATAAACCCCGTCGACCTCGCAATAGATCGCGGGGATATCATATTGCCCCGACAGCAACGGCGCGTAGAGATAGGTCGGCACCGCCGAAGCGAAGGTCGACAAATACGCGCCGAGATTGGCTTTCGTCTTCACGCGCACCGCGAGGATTTTGCCGTTTCCGTCCATCGCCGCTTCCGCCGTGGTCGCGTGATCGCGGCCATGTGCGTCGGCAAGGAAGGATTCCGTGCGCTCGGCGACCCACTTCACCGGTCGCCCGACCTTTCGGCACGCCCAGGCGCACACGACCTCCTCGGCATAAATGAAGATCTTGGAACCAAACCCGCCGCCGACGTCGGGCGCGATGACCCTGAGCTTGTTCTCGGGTGCAATACCCATGAAGGCCGAAAGGACAAGCCGCGTGAGGTGCGGATTTTGGCTCGTCGTGTAGACCGTATAGCCGCCAGACCCGCGATCATATTCGGCGATGGCCGCACGCGGCTCCATCGCATTGGGAATCAGCCGGTTGTTGACGAGGTCGATCCTGGTGACGTGTTTCGCTTTTGCGAACGCCGCATCCACGGCCGCCTTGTCGCCGAGATGCCATTGATAGACGGTATTGTTCGGGGCCTCGGCATGGATTTGCGGTTTGCCGGACTGTTGTGCGCTGCCGAGATCAACGACCGCTGCATGGACATCGTAATCGACGGACACGAGCTCGGCGGCATCGTGCGCCTGGTTCATCGTCTCGGCAATCACCACGGCCAAATGATCGCCGACATAGCGCACTTTCTCGAGGGCCAGTACGGGATGGACGCCCGCTCTCATAGGAGAGCCATCCTTGGAGAGGACCATCCAGCCGCACGCCAACGTGCCGATCTTGTCCGCGGCAAGATCCTTACCGGTAAAAATGCCGAGCACGCCGGGCGCCTTGGTTGCCGCCGCGACATCGATCTTCCGAATCGTGGCATGGGCGTGTGGCGAACGCACGAACACGGCATAGCCCTGCCCGGGACGATTGATGTCGTCTGTGTACTGGCCGCTGCCGGTGATGAAGCGAAAATCTTCGCGACGACGGACGGGTTGGCCGATTCCGGTATTCATGGAATTTTCTCCCTCTCGTCTTGCGCTCAGGCGGCCCGGCCGGTTTGGCGTGCGCCCATGGCCCGTGCGCCGGCCGCAACCGCTTTGACGATGTTGTGGTAACCGGTGCAGCGGCACAAATTGCCTTCGAGCTCATCGCGAATCGTCGTCTCATCGAGTTCCGAGCCCTTGCGGTACACCATATCGACCGCAGCCATGATCATGCCCGGCGTGCAGAAACCACACTGGAGCGCATGGTGCTCGCGGAAGGCTTCCTGCATCGGGTGGAGCTGGGCCTCGGATGCAAGCCCTTCGATCGTGGTCACCTGCGCGCCTTCGCACGACACCGCCAGCATGGTGCATGACTTGATCGCCCGGCCGTTCAGGTGAACCACGCAGGCGCCGCATTGACTGGTATCACAACCAACATGCGTGCCCGTGAGCCTAAGATTCTCCCGAAGGAACTGCACGAGCAGCAGTCGCGGCTCGACATCCGCGGCGACAGGCTTTCCGTTCACGGTCATGGCTACCGCTGTCATGAAATCCTCCCTTGTGTCTTATTCCGGCGCCTCGTGGCGGACGCTCGGCAAACTCCCCAGATGTCGCAACTTCGGCGAAGATCTATTGTGGCATGAGAGCGAAGGTCCACATCGAACCGCCCGTCGGCATTCTTTGCGACGCATAGCGCGTGGCAAGAACGCCTCCCAATCCCGAGGCAATGGTCACATATTGGCGGCCTTTGTGGGTGTAGGTGATCGCCGTCGAATTGACGCTTGAGCCGGTCTGGAATTGCCAGAGCGTTTGGCCTGTATCCTTGTCCAGCGCGATCACCTCACCGGTCAGTTTGCCGGTGAACACCAATCCGCCGGCGGTCGCCAGCATGCCGGCCGAGCTCGGTAGATCGGTCAGTGGGACCTCCCATTTCCTCTTGCCGGTGAGCGGATCGAGCGCCGCGAAATAGCCAAGCACGTCGCCTGGTTTGGTTTCCGGCTGCCGGGCTTCGACGCCGGTGGATTGGCCGCCAATGACGACGGGCTTTGGCGGTGCGAGTTTCTGCAGACGGGGCACATTCCACGCATTTGCGTAGAGCAGACCGCTCGTCGGATCGAACGCTGCCGGCACCGCATTCGTGCCGCGCGAGGGGTAGATCTCGACTTCCTCACCGGCGGCAAAGCGCTTGTACACATCGGTCAGAATCGGCCGGCCGGTCTCGGTATCGATGGACGTCGCCCAATTGACCTTGGTGAACGCATTGGCAGCGATCAGTTTGCAATTCGTGCGGTCCAGCACATAGAGAAAACCGTTCTTGTTGGTCTGGATCATCACTTTGCGAAGCTGGCCGTTCACGCGGATGTCGGCAAGAATTTGCTCGTCGGTGGCATCCACGTCGTACACGTCGTTCGGCGTGTATTGATAAAAGCAGGCGATCTCCCCCGTTTTCGGCCGGATCGCGAGCACAGAGTTGGTGTAGAGACTATCGAGACCCTGACGCGGGCGAGGATCATAGGGCTCCGCATTGCCGACGCCCCAATAGACCAGATCGAGCTGAGGATCGTAGGAGCCAGAGCGCCAAGTCGGCCCTCCGCCTTGCAGATAGGCGTCACTGCCCTTGGGCCAGGTCTCGGAGCCAGGCTCGCCAGGAGCAGGAATCGTATATCTGCGCCACAATTTTCTACCGGTATCCGGATCCCATCCATCGAGGAATCCGCGCGTGGTGGATTCGCCGCCGGCAACGCCGGATATCAAGACACCATTGGCGACGATGGGGCCGCCGGTCGAGTAGAAGCCTTCTTTGAAATCCGCGAATTTCTGATTCCAAACTTCTTTGCCGGTCTTCATGTCCAGCGCGAGGACATGATTGTCGATGGTCACGCGGAAGAGTTTGCCGTTGTAGATCGTCGCCGCGCCTCTGGTGTAGTTGAGCCGTGGCGGCATGTTCGGCTCGAGCTTCACCGGCGTGCGCCAGATCTGCCGGCCTGTGTCAACATCAATGGCAAAGCTCCACTTGCCGTTGATCACGTACATCACGCCATTGTAGACGGTCGGCTGCGCCAGCTCGCCGGCATCGTTCATCAGGCTGGAATTCCAGATCGGTACCAGACGCTTGATATTGGATTTGTTGATCTGCGCGAGCGGGCTGTAGCTCTTGCGGTCGTAGCCCATGCTCTGGGTGGTGACGTTTTCCGTGTTCTTGCCATCATTCACAAGCTCCTGGGTCGTTTGGGCCAATCCCAGCGCGGGCCAGGAACCGAGCAACGCCGCACACAGCACGATTTTTTTCATGATTGGCCTCCCGAGATTGAAATTCTTGATGCCCCAGATGCGATGGCCCTGGCGATCATTTGCCCCACTATACCAAAGACCCGATGCGCCGTCGTGCGGCGCCATCCCGCCGTAAGCCCCTCCGGGAAATGCAAATCCGGGAACTCGGCCAAAAATGACAGCGCGGATTGAACCGGAACGGCCCGGCCGGCGACGAATGTCCTGAAAGCCAATTTTGGCAAACCCGGAGACCCGTCATGAAAGCCCAACTTCTGTTGACCACCTCGCTTGTCGCCCTAAGCCTTCTCGCCGTCGAACCGGCTTCGGCGCGCTCTGTTGCGGCGCATGATCAAAACGGCCCTCAGATGACGACCGCTGAACTGCCGCCGGTCGCGGGACCCAAGCGCACCATCGCGGTTGGCAAGATCGATGCCATTCCCGGCTTGATCGGCCCCTATACGGCCGCCGCGGCAGGCCCCGGCGTTGCAGCCATGCTGTCGACCGCGCTGGATCATTCGGGCCGCTTCATTGTCGCCGAACGCGATGACCTCACCCAGATCCTGTCCGAGCAAGAAATGGTGGCGAACGGCGTTGCCCAAGGCACCGCTGGACCCAAGGCGGGCGCCATCATCCCGGCGCAATACCTGATTGTCGGCGCGGTTACGGAATTGTCGACCGACGACAAGGGATCGAATGTCGGAATCGGGGTCGGAGGGCTGCCTGGCGGTCTATTCGGCGGTCTGTCGCTCAATGGGCAAAAGGGCCGGGTCGCCATGGATCTGCGCCTCGTAAACACCCGCACCGGCCAGGTCGAAGACAGCTTCAGCGTGCGCAAGGAGCTTTCCTCGACGGGCGTCGGTCTCAATGGCGGCTACAAGGCCATTACCATCGGCGGCAATCAGTTCTGGAACACGCCTCTTGGCGAGGCGATGCGTGCCGCACTGGATGAGGCCGTCGCGCGGATCGCTGCCGATGTTGCAAAGGGCGGCTGGGACGCGCTCGTCGCCCAGGTCAACGGGGATACGATCTACCTCAATGCCGGAAGCGAAGCGGGCCTTAAGATCGGCGACCATCTCGTCGTGGAGCGGGTCACCGGCGCCCTGACCGATCCGGCAACGAACCGCGTTCTCGCCGTGCAAAAGGCCCGTCTGGCCGATATCCAGATCACCGCAATCGATCCGAAATTTGCTACCGGCAGTTTTGTTCAGACCGGCGCAACCGAGCCCCAACGCGGCGACACCGTGGTCTTCGCGCCCTAAAACGGTTTTGGGATGAGTTTACGTACAACACCAGTGTCATGGCCCGGCTTGACCGGGCCACCCAGCCAGCGCGCGTCCGCGCGCTGATTGAATACTTCATCGCCTGGATGGCCCGCTTTAGCGGGCCATGACATTCGTTTAACTGGTTCCATTCAATCCAAAACGGCGGGATAAGCCTTGACCACAAGCGCCGCGATAGGCTTGTCCGCGGTTGCCCTTAGGCTTCTGCGGACAAGTCTTTTTGGTTGCGACGGCGCCCAAGATCGAACAGACCGGTTCACTCGGTGGGTGCAATGAAACCGACGATTTTGTCGTCCTGCAGCCGCTTGATGAGGCCGTCGAGCTCCGTCTTCGGCAGCTTGTTTGCGGAAACGCGAACCCGGTATAGGCCGCCGGATGGGCCTCCCACGATGGACGCCTTATTGGCTTCCAGGAACATGGTGATATCGGCCGCGCTCGCCTGCGGGGCAAAGCGGACCAGCGCAAAGGCGCCCTGCCCATTCGTGCTGCCCGGCGCCGATGCGGTCTCAAAGACACCCGGCCCCGCGCCGAGGATGGCGCCGCCGATCAGCCCGGCCTGCAGCACGATAACGAGCGCGGCGGCGCCCGCCGACCAGGCCAGTGCGGGGGGCGAAAGGCTCGTCAGGAAGGCAGCGAAGCGGCCCGCAATGCCGGGCGAGGAAAAGCCCCGGCGGACAGGCTCGGCGTCGATCTTGGCAAAGAGCTTTTCCATGGCCCGCGCCGATGGAGCGCCCAGCGTTTCGTTGAGTTCAACGGTGCCGGCGAGCTCCTCGCGCACCAATTCGTAACGGCGGGCGAGCTCCGGGTCACGGGCGAGCGCATCCTCGACGCGCTTTGTATCGCGGCGGTTCAGCGTTCCCGCCGCATGCCAAGGCAGGAGATCCTCGATCGCGCGGCGCTCTGACTCGTCATTGTTCGTCGTGCTCATAGCCAACCTCGTTCCACTCCTTGCGCCTTCAAAAGCTCCGCCAATTTCTTCCGCGCATGGAACATGCGGGTTTTCACCGTTCCTTCCGGGATACCGACGATCTCGGCGACCTCTTCCACGGATTTCTCGTGATAGTAGACCAGATCGACGATCTCCCGATGTTCGGCAGAAAGCGCATCCAGGCATTTGCGCAAGACGACGCTTCGATCCTTCTTCTGCAGCGCAACCGCCGGATCATCGGATGGATCCTCGATTGCCTCTGCCGCTGCTTCATCCAGTTCCTCCTCCGGCCGGCGCCGCAAGCTCGACAACGCCTTGAACCGCGCAATCGCCAGCAGCCAGGTGGACACCGCAGAGCGGCCTTCGAACCGGCCGGCTTGCCGCCAGACGTCGAGGAACACCTCGCTGATCAAATCCTCCGCCGTTGCTTCATTGCGCACCAGGCGCAAGACGAATCGGTAAACACGTACATGGTGCCGCGCGAACAGCACTTGCATGGCAAGCCGGTCGCCGC
>DASQIQ010000344.1:0-2569 GCA_035631495.1 Micropepsaceae bacterium | reverse complement strand
CCGTCGGCATTGAGCGCGCCGCCTTCACAAACCAGGGGCGCGTTGTATACGCCCGCGCCGATCAGCTCCGACACGCGCCGGGCAAAGGTCGCGTCGTTGGCATAGGGGTGATATTTCTGTCCCCAGGCGTTGAATATCCATTGCACGCCGGAGAGACGCCCCCTGCCATTCTTCAGGAAAACCGGACCGATATCGCGCGCCCAGGAATCATCGATTCCCATCTCGAGGATTTCGACCTTGCCCCCGGTTGCCAGGCGTCCTTCGGCGGCCTCTTGCGGCCGCGTCGCCATTGTCACCGGCTCGAACGCCGAAATGGCGCGGGCCACGCGCGCATAGGCCTGCTTGGCGCGCAAGATTCTATCCGCGCCGCCGAAACACTCCGCGCGCGCAGGCCAGCACATCCAGGTGCGCCGATGCGGCTCCCATTCCGCAGGCCAGAAAAATCCGTCCTGCAGGGGCGAGGGCGACGCGGCATCGAGCGTTTTGTTCATGCACTCACCAATCCAGGTGTCAGCCTAAACATGTTTCTTATGCGCTGTGGAGACCCCTCGCATCAAAGATGATGTCACGTTAGTTTATTGCGAGAGCTACGATCATGAACGGACGCATAGCGGGAAGATTGAAAGACCTCGGAATAACGCTGCCGATACCAGCGATTCCGCAGGGCTCCTATGTGCCATGGGTACGAACCGGCGCGCTTCTGTTCATATCGGGCCAGATCACCATGGGCACGAAGGGCCTCGAATATGTGGGTATCGTGGGCAACGATATCAACCTCGAGGACGCGAAGCGCGCCGCTCGGCTTGCCGGTCTCAATGTCATTGCGCAAGCGGCCATAGCGCTGGACGGTGACCTCGACCGGGTAAAGCGCGTGGTCAAGGTAACCGGTTTCGTCAACGCCGCGCCGGGATTCACCCAGCATCCCGAAGTCGTCAACGGCGCATCCGATCTTTTTGTCGAGGTGTTCGGCGAGGCGGGGCGGCACGCAAGGGCGGCCGTGGGAACCTCTTCCCTGCCGCGCAATGTTGCGGTCGAAATCGAAGCAGTCTTCGAGGTCGCGTGACGAAAGCGCAGGCGAGATTCGGCGGAACGGCGCGCGAGATCGGCGCTTCCATTTGGGACCGTTTGGCGCGCGGGCGAGCAGTGGCATTGCCCTATCCTTTCACGCGGCACGCCTTCCTTTGCGCGCTCGAGGAATCCGGGTCAGCGACCGCCAAGACCGGCTGGCGTCCGCTGCATCTTCTGCTCGAACGGGACAATGCCCCCATTGCGCTTTTGCCGCTCTATCTGAAGAACCATTCCTATGGAGAATATGTCTTCGATCACGGCTGGGCCGAGGCATTCAGCCGCGCAGGGGGGCGGTACTATCCCAAATTGCAGGCCAGCATTCCGTTCACCCCCGCGACGGGCCCGCGTTTCCTGATTGCCAATGGCGAGGCCGAAACCGAGACGGCGCACATGTTGCTGAAGGCCGCCGGGCACGCTGTGGACGAGATGCGTGCATCATCGCTTCACATAACGTTCATGACGAAACCGGAATGGGACCTTGCGGGTCAGGAAGGATTCCTGCTCCGCACCGACAAGCAGTTCCATTGGGAGAACCGGGGATATGATTCCTTTGGCGCGTTTCTCGCCGATCTGTCCTCGGCAAAACGCAAAAACTTGCGCAAAGAGCGCGCAGCGGTGGCGGCGGAGGGCGTCTCGTTCGAATGGCTGTCGGGTGGCGATCTCACCGAGGGCGTGTGGGATGCGTTTTTCGATTGCTACACCACGACCGGCAACCAAAAATGGAATCCGCCCTATCTCACGCGGGAATTCTTCAGCCGCGTCGGCGAGAACATGGGCGAGCAAGTTCTTCTGGTGATGGCCAAGCAGAACGGACGCTATGTCGGCGGCGCGCTCAATTTCTTCGACGACACGACTCTATACGGCCGCAATTGGGGCTGCGTGGGCTATGTGCCGTTCCTGCATTTCGAGGCCTGCTATTATCAGGCGATCGATTTTGCGATTTCGAAGCGGCTGACACGCGTCGAAGCGGGGGCGCAGGGCTCGCACAAGCTGTTGCGCGGTTATCTGCCTCAGCCGACCTATTCGGCACACTATATCGCGCATGCGGGCTTGCGCCGCGCTGTCGCCGATTATCTGGAGAATGAGCGTGCCGCAGTGGCCGAACATATCGAGGAGCTGGCGGAACAGGCGCCGTTCCGGAAAACTTCGCCATAGTTGTCATGGCCCGGCTTGACCGGGCCACCCAGTCGGCGCATGTCCATGCGCCAAAAAGTTCCTGCGATCACCTGGATGGCCCGCTGTGGGGGGCCATGACAATTCATGGGGACCATTCATGGCATATGACTCCAACAACATCTTCGCGAAAATCCTGCGCGGCGAAATTCCGTGTGTGAAAGTCTTTGAAGACGCCAAGACCCTGGCCTTCATGGACGTTATGCCGCAAGCCGACGGCCATACGCTGGTGATCCCCAAGGAGCCGGCCGAGAACCTGTTCGACCTATCGCCGGAGGGCGCGGCCGCCATGATGGCGACGACCCAGAAGGTTGCCAAAGCGGTGAAA
>DASQIQ010000343.1:0-4726 GCA_035631495.1 Micropepsaceae bacterium | reverse complement strand
CTGTCTCCTCTCGCCCTTTCCAAAACGCAGGACGACCAGGGACATGTTCGCTGGACCCTGTTCGGCGGAAGCGACCAGGGCCCGGCACAAGGATTTTGGAACAGCTTCTTCACCGCGCCGGGGGTCGAGCTGGCCAGTGAAGCAGCGCTGGATGCCATCCGTTCCATTCTTCAGCGAGGCTATGGCGAGATGCCTGAGCGCTTGCGTGATCTGCGAGCGGCGGGATTCCGGATTCTCCCGACATCGAACGCGCCGGATGCGTCCGGTTGGAGGGAAGGCACACTGCCGGCCTGGACACGGATTTTTCTGCTCCAGGACAATGAGCCGCTGGATGGCGTGCGTTATGTCCTGACCTTCCGCCCCTTTGGTTTGCTGCCCGAACCGATTCAGCGCCTCTATCTGACGGGAAAATTGCATCTTCTTCCCTTTCCCGGCTCTCTCGTTTTCTGGGGCTCGCCCCTCTATCGGCACCTGTGCCATGAGCTCCCGCTCGCAACACAGATCTTGTTGTTGCAGGCAATTACCCGTCACGAACACAAGATAGGCATAAGGGTTCCGCAATCGGGCTGGCTGCACCGGCCGCGGCACGATTCGGCCACCCACGACGAGGGTCTTGGGAAACTTCAGAGCACGTTCAGGCGCAGCCATCGCTGGCAGCGCGTCTTGCGCAGCGACGATGCCACAGAGTTCGCGCGCGAAGACCATATGCATACGGTCCTGTTCAGCACGCACCCGGACGATGTCGGGCTCTACGGCAAGCCCATGGCGCGAAACGCGCAAATCTGGTCGAGCGCGTTTCAGCGCGTGCTTCATGGTCCGACGGCCGACGGCAACGCGATCCGCGGCGCCATCGAGGCCATGGAGAAAGGCGGCTCATTCGGCTACCGCTTCTTCTATCCGCCGATGCAAGCCGGGCGTTTCGCCCTTGTGTGGCATCGGCCGCTGATCGCCTTTCGCGATCCTCAAACCGGTCAGACGCAAGTCATCGACAATATTTTGAATGGGTATTTGACGGCAGCCGATGCGCCTTCTCTATCCGATACGAGACTCGAATTATGGCCGCGCTTCGAGAGTGCGAAGACAGACACAACTCCGGTCGGGCCGAAGCCCGGCCCGAGCTCCGCTCCCGGGCGCAGCAGCGCAATCGAAGATCTCTTCGCCGATATCCTGGGTGTTGACGCGGAGAAGGAACTTTCCAGCGCCCGTGCACTGACATTTCCGCACAGCGCAAACCGCGCCTTCGAGATCCGCTACTGGAAGACCATCGCGGACCTGGCGGAGGGGCGATACATCAACAAGAACAGCGGAGACTGCATCAGGGATTCCCACACGCAGAAACATTTGCGGCATCCCGGGCGCGACCTCGACATGTTAGGGGATCATTTGCTCGCCTATTACCGGCAGCTCGCAAGCGAAACGGGAATGGGTCAAAGCGTGTCCGTCGGGGATACGCCGTTCCGGTGGCAAACGGATTTCGATTTTCCATGGATGGGCGGCTGGCTTGATAATCAAGAGGGCCGGAAACAGGAGCGCAATATCGTTGTGGTCATCCCCGGCAAGAATCGCAACGAGGCAGTCATCATGGCCGACCATTACGATACCGCCTACATGGAGGACTTCTACGGCGATCGTCCCGAACCTATCAGCGACGGCTCGCGGCTCGCCGCACAAGGCGCGGACGACAATCATTCGGCGACGGCGGCTTTGATGCTGGCTGCGGCGCCATTCATGGAACTCAGCCGGAAGAAGCTGCTCGACTGCGATATCTGGCTGGTGCATCTGACGGGTGAAGAATTTCCGTCTGATTGTCTGGGTGCGCGCCATCTGACGCAGAGCGTCGTGGAAGGAGATTTCCGCATACGCACGCAGGACGGAACGTCCAGCGATTTATCCAAGACACGCGTACGCGGACTCTATGTGCTCGACATGATCGCGCACAACAATGATCGCCACCGGGATATTTTCCAGATTGCACCCGGCACCAGCCGGGAATCGCTTTGGCTTGCCTATCAGGCCCATATGGCGACACGCCTGTGGCAGGCCGGCACGGTGCTTTGGAACGCCGACCCGTCGCGCCGCAATCTCGGGCGCGGCGCGCGCAGCGCGCGTGATGTTCCCGCTATTGCCCGTCATTTGGCCCCGCAAGGCGAGGTCAGGCTCCACAACAATCCGCGGAGCACGCTTTTCAATACGGACGGCCAGATTTTTTCCGATGCCGGCATTCCCGCCGTTCTGTTCATGGAGAATTACGACATCAATCGGACGGGCTATCACGATAGCCAGGATACCATGGCCAATATCGATCTCGATTACGGCGCCGCGGTCGCGTCCATCGCAATGGAATCGGTGGCCCGCGCCGCTGTGCTGCCAAGAACCCCTAGGGATTGAAGTTCCCGAACGAAGTTCAGGAACTTCAATCGCCAGGCTACTCCGGTATCTGTTCGCCCGAACCGCCAAACGAGGCGGGAAAGTCCTTGAACTTCGCCAAACCGTCATGCATCGGCAGGACGGTCTCTGCATAGTTGACATGCACGCCGGGCTGGAATTGCAGCGTCGGTATCGTTGCCGCGTAGACGTCAACCAGGCCAAGGGGAGGATGATTGTTCATCAGATGCCCGCCGCATTTCGAGCAATATTGCCGCTGGCTCATGGGCGTTTTCTGGAAGGTCGCGAGATACTCCGCCCCCTCGACAACGCGGACCGATTGCGGGTTATAGAGTGTAAAGGCATTGACGGGTGCCGCCGACCAGGACCGGCATGAGCGGCAATGGCAATAGCCCATCGCTTCGGGCTCGCCGGTCACTTCAATTTGGACGGTTCCGCAGAAACACGCGCCTTTATGCTTGGTGGTCATGTCATTTCTCTCCAGGTTTGCGCGGCGAATATCGCCACCTGCAAACATCGCCTCCAGTTCAGGAACTGAACCAACCCGGTACAGAAACTGAACTAGGCCGCCGGGTCCTCCGGGACTAATCTGGCAACGTGTTTCTCCCGGAGAATCCATGACGCAGACCAGCTACAAGCAATTTTGTCCGGTGGCGATGGCCGCGGAAATCCTATGCACGCGCTGGACCGTCGTGCTCTTACGCGAGCTCGTCGCCGGCTCGACGCGATTCAATGATTTGCGCCGCGGCCTTCCGCGCATGTCGCCCGCGCTTCTCTCGCAGCGGCTGAAGGAGCTTGAGGCCGCCGACATCATTTGCCGCAAGCCATCGCCGGCCGAGCCCGCGATATTCGAATATCACCTGACCAAAGCGGGCCATGAGCTCGAGCCCTTGGTGGAGGCGTTCGGAATTTGGGGACAGCGCTGGGTCAAGACCGAGCTTTCGCTGCAGCAACTTGACGCTCCGCTGCTCATGTGGGACATGCGCCGCAGCCTCAATCCCGATCCGATGCCGAAGCGGCGCTGCGTGATCCAGTTCCAATATCCCGAGCTGTCGCCGGCGCAGCGGTCATGGTGGCTCATCGTGGCGCCGAACTGCGCGGTGGATCTTTGTTCCATCGACCCTGGATTCGATATCGACCTCTATGTCTCGACCGATTTGCGCACGATGACGGCAATTTGGATGGGCTTGGACAATGTGCGAAAGGCGCGGAGTACTGGGCGGATGATGCTGACGGGCGATCGCCAGCTTACCGGCGATATGCAGACATGGCTCGGGCTCAGCCCATTCGCCAAGGTAACCAAGCTCGCCAGCTAGGCCCTCATCAAAATCCGGACAAAATGTCTCGGCATTGCGCACTTGCCGAGGGCCGGAGCGTGCTAGAACAGGATAAGCCCAGAACAGGATGTCGCGCCCGCGAATCGCGCGATCAAAAAGAAGAATGTCCGCGAGCCAGACTCCGCATACTCGCCGCCCCTTGGTTCTCGCCTGCGTCATGCTGGCGCTGTTCATTGCGGCGATCGAGGCGACGATCGTGGCCACGGCCATGCCGCAGATCGTCGGCAAGCTCGGCGGCTTCGCACTCTATTCCTGGATCTTCGCGGCGTTCCTTCTGACGCAGACCGCGACCACGGTGCTGTTCGGCAAGCTTTCGGACATTTATGGCCGCAAGCCGGTGATGATCGGCGGCATCCTCATTTTCCTCGTCGGCTCGCTGCTGTGCGGATTGGCCTGGTCGATGCCATCCATGATCGTGTTCCGCCTGATCCAGGGATTGGGCGCGGGCTCGATGCAGCCCGTCGCCATCACGATTGCCGGCGACATCTACTCGCCGCGCGAGCGGCTCAAGATCCAAGGCTGGCTTTCCTCGGTCTGGGCGATTGCCGCGATCGCCGGTCCGGTCGCGGGTGGCCTCATCGTGCAGCGATATGATTGGGCCTGGGTGTTCTGGGTGAACATCCCCATCGGCATCATCACCATCATCGGCTTTTGGCTGTTCATGCATGAGGACATCAAACGCAAACCGCATGCGTTGGATTATCCGGGCGCGGCATTGTTCTCCATCGCGATGACCGCGCTTCTGGTCGTGCTGACGCAGAGCGCCACGTTGAGCTTCGGCGAGATTGCCGGTCTCAGCGGCTTGTTCGCCATCGCCACCGTACTGTTCCTGATCCAAGAGCAACGCGCGCCCGAGCCGATGATTGCGCTCGATCTCTGGGGCGACCGCATGAGCGCGAGCGCCAATGCCTCGCTGCGGCTCGGCACGATGACCCTGATCGGCGGGACATCCTATCTGCCGGTCTACATCCAGGCGGTTCAGGGACGCCCCGCCATCCTTGCCG
>DASQIQ010000342.1:0-8384 GCA_035631495.1 Micropepsaceae bacterium | reverse complement strand
CCCACTTGATGCCGCTATCCTGGATGGTTTTGAAGGGTGGCGTATTGTCGGCGCTCTCGCCATGCACGCGATGGAAGATGGCGCCCATGATGGTGGAGCGCGGCTGCACCCCGGCATACATGCCGAGCTTCTTCATGCGCTCGATCTGCGAGGCGTTGAGTTGGTCGAGATGTATCAGAGACCAGCGCAAATTCTTGACCGGATACTCCTTGTTGATCCGTTCGATCTGATCGAGGAATCCGTCGATGCTGCCTACCAGCGTCGCGTGCTGGTTGACGGCCATCCCGGCTTTGGCGACTTCGCGCGCGATGCGCCCCCATTGCGCGAAATCGGCCGGAGTCGCGGTCGCCTTCAACGCCACCATATTGTCGCCGACCGGCTGATAGAGATGTTCACCATAGGTGTAGACGTCGAAGAACAAATTGCCCTGGAACATTTTCTTCTTCATTTCGGCGATTTTCGGCAGCGCCGCGTCGACCGCCGCAGGCGTGCGGGAGGGAATCGACGTCAGGCAGAAGAACCGCACCGCACTCCGGCCCTCGCCCGCCCATTTGCGGTAGGCGTCGACATCCTCATCCGGGCAAGGACCGCCGACCGTGGTGAGGCCGGCGCGGTTCATGTCCTTCATCATCGCCATGGCGCCGGACTCGTAAAGCGACTCCGGCGCGTCGGGCCGCGCCTTGGAGATCGCGCCGGCTCCTTCGACGCTGATGATGCCGGTCGGCTTTCCGCCCGCGTCGCGCCTAATCCAGGGGTCGGTCTTCTTGTCCAGTCCCATCACCTCGATGGTCTTGCTGTTCACATAGGTGCAGCAGCGGGTGAATTGCAGCTGCACCGGATTGTTGGGCGCAACCGCGTCCAGCTCTTCGCGGGTGAAATCCTTTTTGTTGTCGGTGAACTGATCGGGCGAGAAGCCGCCCAGCGTATAGACCCATTGGCCGGGCTTCAGGCTTGCCGCCTTGGCGCGGATCATCTCCAGCGCCTCTTTGCGCGTCGTGATCCCATCGAGGCGCAATTCCTCGAGCCAGATGCGGCCCTCTTCCATGATGTGGGCGTGGTTGTCGATCATGCCGGGAACGACGGCTTTTCCGGAGAGATCGATGCGCCGCGTGTTCGGCCCCGCAAGGCGCGCGATGTCCTGATTGGTGCCCACCGCGATCACACGATCGCCCGTAACCGCCACCGCCTGCGCGATCGAAAAACGGTCATCGACGGTGATGATCTTCCCGTTCGACAGGATCACATCGGCTGCCGGCGCTTGAGCATGAACAATCGCAGGTGCGCCCAGCAGCGCGATCAGCACAGCGGCGACATTCGTCGCCGAAATTATAGGTTTCACGGCGCCCTCCGAGGGATGGGTCAATGAGCGGATGAGTAAATGCGCAGGGCGTTTTCCGTCGCGATCTTCTTCCGCAAGTCTGGCGGAAGCTGATTGAGCAGCAACGCATTCTGCTGCGCGCGCGCCAGCGGCACCGTCGCGGGCGGGTCGAAATGCTGGTCGCTGCCGATGATGAAACGGTCGGGAAATTCCTGATACAGCTTCAGCCATTCGGGCTTGAGCTTGCCGTCCACGATCGGCGGGTCCTTACCCGGGAAGCCGGGGTCGTATTTGATCTCCATATAGAGATTGGGATGGGCCTTCAGCAATTTGCGCATCATATCGGGCGAGCGGAAGCCGACATTGTCCGACCCCGCATGCGCCCAGATCAGCTTGGCGCGCGGATTGTGCGCGAGCAGCCTTTCGAGCGGAGCGATGTTTGCGTGCAGACGCTCCGGATTGGGCGGCCCCATATCCGCGGGCCTCGCGATGTCATCGGGCAGTGCTTCCATGTGCAAATCGATGGGGACGTTGTGCTCGGCCGCGATATCGGCGAGCAGCAGCATCAGCGGCGAATCCGCGGGCGCATATTCGTAATCCTTGACCGGGGATTGCGGCAGCGAGAAATGCTCGATCGACAATTCGCCGAAACCGACCACGCCTTGGCGCAACAGCTCTTCGGCCCGGGCGCGGAATTTCTTCTGCACCTCGGGTCCGGCATTGCCGGTGCTGGCGGCTTCAATGATCATAGGATTGAGCGTTCCGCCCCCGCCCAGAACCGCAAGCCTATCGGCATGTTTTTTTACCGTCGGCAGGATCATCTCCGCATCCCAGGCTCCCGGATTGCCTATTCCATAGGGCTCGGTCTGAATGAAGGCTCTCACCCCGTTCAGCTTGTCCATCGCGTTCAGCAACAGTTGAACGGCGCCTTCCGGATCCTTCTGGTCGATATGGGTGTGGGCATCGATATAGGGGATCGAGGTCGCCGTCAGATTGGCGGTGCGCGAATTGACCATCTGGCCGCCCGTCTGGCCGGCCGCCAGCTGTGTGAACAGCAGGAACGCCAAACCACCGCTCGATGCCATCAGCGCCGCCACCGCGGACTTCTTCGAAAATCGCGCCATCAGATCATCCTCGCTAAAGCCGGTTTCTATCGACCGGAGCCCTGAGCGGGCCATTGCTCCCGAAGGCCCAAGACTAACACAGGACACACGAGTGTCCCGATTCCGAAATTCGCAACATCTCGATATCGTCTTTTGGCGAATTTCGGAATCGAAAGGAAACTAGCAACGCATTGATTCCTAGTGTCGTTTTGGTTTCGAAGTTCGCTAGGAGATTGATATCGGAATGTGGCGAACTTCGAAACCACGACACGAGGCCCCAATGTCCAGCTTTTCGCTCGCGCATTGGTGTTAACCCCTGCCCTTCCTGCCGTTGCCGCCGGCCCCGGAGCACCCTAAGATTGCCGCGGTGTGTGCGGGCATCTGCCTTCCGCGTGAAGGGGCTTGCTTGGAACGCACGGAGAGGGCGTTGCGATGCTTGCAGAACACGCGTGCGGCCGGCCTGTTCGCCCGCGGAAGGCACATTTGCGCAAAGAAGACCTGACGCCGCATCGCAACGGCTGGGACGGCCGATTTTCAAGGAGATTATGATGACGAGCCTAGCGTCCAAGAAAGACCATCGCGCCGCAGGAGTGGCCATATTGGCGGGCGGAATCCTTGCCGCTGCCATCGCTGCCACGGCGCTCATGCCCGCTTTCGCCGAACCGCCGGGAAAGGACGCGATTCCCCATCTCGCCGATCACAATTTCGGTTGGCAAACCAATGTCGCCGATTGGCAGGAGCCGCCGCCGGGTCTGGGTCATGGACCGATTCGGCCGGACCCTGCGCATCCCTTCATGAGCAACGCCGAAGCCGGACGCCGCGGCCTCCAGCCCACCTTGCGCATCGGTGATGCCAAAGACCCGATCCTGAAGCCTTGGGCCGCGCAATTCATGCAGGCCTCGAACGAAGAAGCACTGACCGGCAAGAGGCAGGTCCCCTTTGCCGCGCAAGCGCGCTGTTATCCGGGCGGCGTGCCGGGTCAGCTGCTGTTCCCGTTCGAGCCGGTCTATTTCGTCCAGACGCCCAAGGAAGTGTGGATGATGTGGCAGCGCGACCATATGGTGCGCCGCGTCTTCCTCACCGACAAGCATTCGAAGAATTTGACGCCGTCCTGGTTCGGCGAATCCATCGGCCATTACGAGAATGGCGACACGCTGGTCGTCGACACGATCGGGCTTTCCACCAAGAACAGCTATATCGACAAATTCCGCACGCCGCACACCGAGAAGCTGCATGTCGTCGAGCGCTTCACGGTCAGTCCGGACGCCAAGTTCCTGACGGCCATCGCGACGGTCGAGGACCCCGATACTTTCAACGGGCCGCTCACCATGCAGCAGCGCTGGTTCAAGGTGAACGATCCGATGGAGGAAACCGCCTGCGCCGAAAACAATGACGATTTCTTCCACCAGAATCTGTTCCTGCTACCCGAGGCCAAAACGCCGGACTTCTGAAACTCATCCGAATGACGAGGAGAATGGAATGCTCAATTCGCATCGCTTTGTTTCGACAATTGCCAAATACGCCCTCGCGGGCGCGAGCCTTGCCGTTCTGGCGTTGGCGCCGGCTTCCTCAGCCCAGCGCGGAGAACCGGGGCTGGTGGACAGGTCGACGCCCGCCAATTTGGACTTCTCCGTTGCCAAGGATGGCATTCCCAATCTGGCGTCGACCCAGTTCGCTTGGCTCTCGGACGGGGCGGACTGGATGGACCCGCCAGCCGGCACGCCAGGCCATGGCCGGATCACCAACGATCCCGACCACCCATTCATCGGCAATGTCGATGCCATCCGCAGCGGGCGCACGCCGACGCTGCGCATCGGCAACGCCAAAGACCCCGTGCTGAAGCCCTGGGCGGCGAAACTCATGGCCGATTCCAATGAGGAAGCGCTAACCGGGAAACTCGATGTGCCCTTTGCCGCGCAGGCGCGCTGCTGGCCGGGCGGCGTTCCCGGGCAATTGCTCTATCCTGCCGAGCCCGCCTATTTCATCCAGACGCCCAAGGAAGTGTGGATGATCTGGCAGCGCGACCACATGGTGCGCCGCATCTATATGGCCGACAAGCATTCGTCCAATCTCAAGCCGCAATCGTTCGGCGAATCCATCGGCCATTACGAGGGCGACAACACGCTTGTGGTCGATACCATCGGTCTTGCGACCAAGAACAACTACATCGACAATTTCCGCACGCCCCACACGGAGAAGGAACATGTCGTCGAGCGCTTCACGATCTCGCCCGACGGCAAGCAGCTGACTGCGCTGGTGACGGTAGAGGACCCGGACACCTTCAACGAACCGATCCACATGAAGCAGACCTGGCACAAGGTGGTGAATCCGCTGCTGGAGACGGTGTGCGCTGAGAACAACAACGACAGCATATTCTTCCATCAGAAACTGTTTCCGATGCCGGAGGCGGCCAAGCCCGATTTCTGATCGGCCACCAATGGGCATCGGCTAAGGGAGGGAGCCAATGTCTCGATTTGCATCGAAGCCTGCGTTCAAACATTTGCTCGCCGGCATGGCTGTGGGTATCCTTTGTATCGGCGCGGCGCCGGCTCAAAACGCAACCCCGCCGGATTTTTCCCCCGGCAATGCCGGCTGGGTCTCTATCGGCACGGATTATGTCGCCGTGCCGGGTGGTCCCAAGCCGGTAACCTTCGATCCCGCGCACCGATATGTGCCGAACGGCTCGGGCGAGCAGCCGACGTTCCGGGTCGCCGACCTCAACAATCCGGTGCTGACGCAATTCGCCAAGGACGGGCTGAAGACGTCCAATGACATGGTGTTGCGCGGCTTTGCCATGTATGCGCGCGAATCGCGCTGTTGGATGACCGGCGTGCCGACCTATCTGCTCAACCCCGCGCAACCCACCTTCATCCTGCAAGAGCCGAAAAAGATCACCATGATGTGGCAAATGGATCAGCAGGTGCGCCACATCTATATGAACGTGCCCCATTCGGCGAACCCCAAGCCCTCATGGTACGGCGAATCCGTCGGCCATTACGAAGGCGACACGCTGGTGGTGGACACCATCGGCCAGAACACCAAGAGCTTCATGGACAATTACCGCACGCCCCATAGCGAGAAACTGCATGTGGTCGAGCGATTCCATCTCGTCGAAGACGGCAAGACGCTGCAGGCCGATATCACCATCGAGGATCCGGTCGCGCTCAGGGAGCCGCTCCATGTCATGCATCAATGGCGCAAGGTGCAGGGGCCGATGACCGAATCCCGTTGTGCCGACGGGGAAAGTTTCAATCCCTTTGGCCAACAGGCGGAACCGATACCGACCTCGGACAAACCCGATTTCTGATTGGAGACTCGAATGCGCAAATCTCATGGAGTCATCGCAGGTAGTCTCTTCGCCTTGCTGGCCGGACCCACCGGTGCGGCGCCTGCGAACAACGCGGCCATACCCGATTTTTCCGGCATGACCACCGGCTGGCTCGCGATGGGCACCGATTTCAAGCAGGTTCCCGGCGCGCCTCCCATGGTGACCAATGATGACGCCCATCCCCATGTGGGCAATGGCGGGGGGCGGCAGTCGAGCTTCCGGTTCGCGGACCTCAACAATCCCAATCTGACCGAATTCGCCAAATCGAGCCTGAAGAAGACCAATGACGAGGTGCTCCGCGGCAAGGCCGTGTTCTCGCGCGAGGCGCGCTGCTGGCCGACAGGCGTTCCCACATACGACCTCAATCAAGCGCAGCCGGTCTATTTCGTTCAGACGCCCAAGGAAGTGGTGATGATGTGGCAGATGGATCACCAGATCCGCCATATCTATCTGGACGTGCCGCATTCGAAAAATCCAAAACCGTCCTGGTACGGAGAATCGGTCGGCCATTACGAGGGCGACACGCTGGTGGTCGACACCATCGGCCAGAACACCCAGACCTACGTCGACAATTACCGCACGCCCCACAGCGAGAAGCTGCACGTGACGGAGCGCTTTCATCTCACCAATGAGGGCAAGAACATGCAGGCGGATATCATGGTCGATGATCCGGCGACGTTCAAACAGCCATTGAAGATCGTCCAGACTTGGCGACGTGTGGCGCAGGGACCTATGACCGAATCCTCCTGCGCCGAAAGCGGGCCGGGCTTCTTCAGCTTTGACGTCGAACCCATTCCGACGGCGGACAGACCGGATTTCTGAGATGTCAAAATTCGCGCTTCTTTCGAAACGCATGAGCGCCATTTTGACGGCTCTGGTCGCGACCACGCTGTTGTGGCCCGCGGCTGCGGCGCAAAACACCAAGATCCCCAATTTCATGGAAGATGCCACGGTCGGTTGGCTCGCGTCAGGCACCGAATTCATCGCCATGCCCACGGGACCGCATCCGGTGACGCCCGATCCGGCTCATCCCTACATTCAGAACGGTCGGGGTGGCCAGCCGACCCTCAGAGTCGCCGATCTCAACAACCCGATCCTGCAACCTTGGGTGAAGGACGCACTGAAAAAGATCAACGACCGCACGCTCTCCGGCAAGGACAATTTCCCGCCGCAAGTGCGCTGCTGGCCGCTCGGCGTCCCCGGTTTCCTGCTCTATCCGGCGCAGCCCATCTTCATCGTGCAGACGCCCAAAGAAGTGGTCATGACCTGGCAGTCGGATCACATGGTGCGCCACATCTTCCTGACCGATAAGCATTCGGCGAATGTAAAGCCGTCCTGGTTCGGCGAATCGATCGGTCATTACGAAAATGGCGACACGCTGGTCGTCGATACGATAGGCCTCAACACCAGGACCTTCATCGACAATTACCGCACGCCCCATACCGACAAGCTTCATGTGGTGGAGCGCTTCAAGCTGACGAATGTCGACTCGCGGATCGAGGTCACGGTCACCGTGGAAGACCCGGGCGCCTTCACCACGCCATGGTCGGCGCAGCAGATCTATCGCCGCGTGGAGATCGGACCGATGGGCGAATCAACCTGCGTCGAAGGCAATTTCAACTATTTCAATTTCCATCTCGACCCTTTGCCGCAAGACGACAATCCGGTTTTCTGACCAAGACGCCGGACTTCTGAGTAATGCCCAAACAACGAGGATCGTATGCCGAGATTAGTATCTGATGTTTCCCGACGCCGCGTTGTGATGGCGGGGGCTTGCGTGTCATTTGCCCTTGCTGGCGTGGCGGTGGCAGCCGATACAGCGGGCGGCAAATCTTCGATCCCCGATTTCTCGTCCTTCAACGATGCGTGGATCGCGATCAATTCGGATTTCACGCCTGTCCCTGGTGACGGCCCCAAGCCCGTGACCTATGACCGCAAATTCCCTTTCCGCCGCAATGACGAGCCCGGTCCCGCCACCTATCGCGTGGCCGATCTCAACAATCCCAATTTGAAGCCTTGGGCGATCGCGGAATTGAAGAAGTACAATGACAAAGTGTTCGCAGGCGAGCTCGGAACCACCCCGCGCTGGAGCTGCCTGCCCGGCGGCGTGCCGGGATTCTCGCTGTTCGTCATTGAAGCGGTCTATGTCGTGCAATCGCCGAAGGAAGTCCTGCTGATCTATTCGGGCAATCGCGAGGTCCGCCACGTCTACATGAACGTGCCCCATAGCAGGAAACCGGCCGTGACTTGGTATGGCGAATCCGTCGGCCATTACGAAGGCGATACGCTGGTGGTCGATACCATCGGCCTATCGCCCAAGGCCGTCATCGACAATTATCACACGCCTCATACCGAGGCGCTCCATGTCGTGGAGCGCTATCATTTGATCGAAGGCGGCAAGCAGCTCGAAGTCAATCTCACCATCGAAGATCCCGGTACCTTCAACGCGCCTTGGCAGGCGATGCAGCATTACTCGAAGGTGCCGAACCGGCCAATGGTCGAGCAGAATTGCTCGGAGAACAACGGCAACATCTTCAATCTGCCCGGCTGGGTCGGCCCACCAACGGCAGACAAACCCGATTTTTGACGGCCAAAGGGAGAGCCTTGATGTCGAGATTTGTCGGCGTGCTGACCG
>DASQIQ010000341.1:0-5820 GCA_035631495.1 Micropepsaceae bacterium | reverse complement strand
GAGACCTTATGCAGACGCCGATCGCGTGGGACCCCGATCGGGTCGATGCCCGCGAGCCTGCCTTGGCGTTGGATATCGATTCCGTAAACGTGCATCGCGTGGCCAGTGTGACGTTCGATGCGCCGCCCGAACGCGTCTCGCATTTTCGCTGGCAAAAGCGCGACGAAGAGATCTGACGGTTCGTCTTCTTTTTCAGGCCGCACCGCCATTTCGGGCTTGGTTGCCTTGCGCCCCAGGTCTATAAGGCCGCCAAATGAGATTCCGCACGTCCGGCCCTTTAGACCGGAGACGGGAATCGGCGAACCACGATGCTAGAATTCGACACCCCGCTCCGCCGGCGGGCGCGCAGTTTTGCCGCCCCCAATTCGCCTGCCTTCAACGCTGCGGATTGGAGCGCGATCGCACAAGACAGCCACGCCACGAGCGACGATCTCGAGCTCGTGCTCATGGCGATGTGGCTGCATGTCCAGTCCACGACATTGCGGGACCATTTTGCGCGACAGCCTCTCCCGGCCTTGTCGCGCAAACTCGGAACGACGCTCGCCATCGCCATGCTCAACCGGGAAACCAGTGTGGTGGCGGAAAAGTTCGCCAAAGCGCAGAAGGCGGCCCTGGCGAGTGGTGCGCTCTCGGTGGATCACTTGGCCAATGTCGGTATCGGCCGCAGCGACGGATATTTCGAAACCGACGCCGGGAGCATCACCGACGCCGCAACCGATGCGGCGGATTCCTGGCTCTACGACATCGCTGGCAACACCGGCGGTCGTGCCGCGACGGCGACCGACTTGCCCGATCTCGCCGTGCGTTTCATTCAGCGCTTCTCGATCCAGCGGAGCCATTATGAAATCTGGCAACAGGCCTTGTGGGCGGGATGGAAACTGTCGGCCGACAAGGACGGTCTGGTTCACTTCGGGCCGCCCGATCCAACATTTGCTGCGCTGCTCGACGGCTGTCTAATCCGCAAGCAGTCCAACTTCATGGAACATGCCTGGATCGACATCGCCAGTTGGCCGGCCATGACGGCGGATCGCCGTCGCGAATTTCAACTGCCGCTGACGGTCACGGCGCTCGAGACCAAGCCCGGACGTGCGCGCCGGTTTGTCGTCACGCGGCCTTCGGCCAGCGCCCGTTCGGTCCCCGCATTCGTCATCGGACGGGCGGGACTGGAAGGCAGTTACCTTGGCATGTTCCTGGACCGCGACTTGCCCAAGGCGCCCGGTCTGTCCTGCGCGCTGTTGCTCCGGGCTTGGTACGTCTTGCTGGATTTGGCCGAGACGCTGGCGGAAGCGCGGCCGCGCGCAACGTTTCATTCCATCGACAATCTGCGCCAATGGGCGCTTGTCTGCCGTCGCGGCGAGCTGATCGATGTCCTGAATCGTGCGCTATCGATCGACGACAAAACCGCTGAGGCCATCGTCACATTCTTCACCTGGAGCAAGGGCACCTATAAGGGCCTGTGGGGTGCACCCTTGGTGCCGCTGCCGAACAGCGAAGACTTCGCGATTGCCATGAACGTATTGGCGACCAGCAATGTGGTACGCCGCGCCGAAATCTGGCTCACCAAGGGCGGCCTTGACGACAATCTCGACAAGGGCAAGCGCGGCGACAGCTATGAAACCATGCTGCGCGGCGAAATCGCCGCGGCCCTCCCGGGCAATGCCATTGTCAAAGACGCCATCTGTGCACCGCAAGCCATCCAGCGGTCCAAGGATGTGTCCGAACAGATCGATCTGGTGTTGCAATTTGGACCGCTATTGCTGGTCGGCGAGGTCAAGTGCTTGTTGTTTCCCGCCGACCATCGCGAACGTTACAACTTTCTGCAGACGTTGCGCGGTGCCGCCGATCAGGCGCGCCGCAAGGCAAAGTTTCTGTCGGAGCGGCGCGACATCGCAGCTGCCGCATTGGGCATCGACCAGAACAAAGCCGCTGCGCTGACGGTTGTGCCTCTGGTCATTACCAACCAAGGCTTCGGGATGTCGCTGGTCTTTGACGACTGTGTCGTCACCGACGCCAAATTTCTCAAGCTGTATCTGGGAAGCGGAAACTATATCGGCGAAGCGGCGGTCAACCGGCTCGATGGCAGCTTCGCCATGGCCGAAAACCATCTCTACCGCACGGCGGCGGAAGCCTCTGCGCGGCTGGAAGCCACCCTACGCCGACCGCCATCCCTGTATCGCTTTGTCGACCGGCTCGCTTGGTCCGAGTTTGCGTTTCCCACTTACGATGGAACACCACTTCTGATCGCGCAGACGCAACTCGCTGACGTCGCGGGGGAGATGCGAACGCGGTATGAAGCCCTAGGCGCTGCGGTCGATCCTTCAGCGCGGCGACCCGTTCCAGAACTTTCTTAGATGGAGCGTACGGCACCAATCGACACGCACGCATCAATAACCTGTGCCGTGTTCATCGCCACCGGCACCTATCGCCCGCGCGAGGTCGATGCGCCGCCGGTTTGGCATTGCAACGAGGTACGAGCAGGTACGGTAAGAAATTAAGTCCTTGATATTGCTATGAACGAAATTCAACGCGATTGAACGAAGAAGTCAGGTTTTCCTTGGCTTTTTGGGCGGAAGCTTGGCGCTCATAACGGTCTGGTCGCGGTTTCGACTTCCAGTACCGGCGTCAGCGCATCGTCGCGCTCAATTGAGCGGAAGGCGTTCATTTAGTTGGCGGGCTCTTTCAACTAAGTGGACCAGCCAGCTGCGCGTGATTGTTGTGTGATGGCCGCTTGAGTAATCAATTGAAGTGGCTCGGCTCGCTGTCCACTGCGAGAAAGGTGCGGCCGAGTGACAGGCAACGGATAGCGGTTCCGCTGGTGGGCGGCATGGTTCCTTCGGCTGTTCTGACATTGGTTGTTATCCCAGCGATTTACGCGCTCATCAAGGCGCGCCAACTTGGATTGGAGGCGAGGAGATAAGCTGCGTCCCACCTTGCGTCCTGGAACGGCCGGCAATTCAGCAGGTCAATGAATAGACCACATCGCTTCATAGCCCGAAGGCGTCAGCTGCGCATCTTCTCCGGCTGGGAGGATCAATCCGAGCTTCTCCAGCTTGGCCGTACCTCTCCGCGCGTGCGCGTGCGCCCCCACATGCGCATAGATCGCTTTGTAGCGCAGGCGTTCTCCGGGCCTGAACGTGAAACTTCCGGAACATATCGAGCACGATCATCGCTTCGCGTGTCAGCCGCATTTTGGGACCGTTTGGCTATGCCCAACAGCCCGGAGCTTTTTCGAGGGGGGCTCGTGGCTCCGGGCGGGGGCGAGCAAAATACGCAAGCACGCAAAGTGACGATAACATGCGCCGTTCGGAGGGTCTGTTAATTCCCGGCAACGGGCCCTCCTGCAGGCCGCAAATTTTAAAGCACAGGCCAAAACCAGAAAGCGACACCGACCAGCGCGATGAAAGCGCCGCTCAGCACTTCGCCGTAGCGCTCGAGAGGACCGAAGCTGACGCGCTGCAGTCCCGCCGTGGAATAGACGCAGAGCACCACATAAGTGGCGATCGTGGTGCCCCCGAAGACGAGAGACATGATCGTGATAAGCCCGACGCCGTATTTGCCCGCGGCGAAGAAGGCCGGGATCCCCTCGACCATCGGTGAGGACCCAAGGATGAGGAGGAGGGCAGTGCGCGACGAAATCTTCGGACGGCTGCTCACCCGAACCGCGTCGTGACTATGCGTTCCATGATCGTGGGCGTGTTCCGTGAAGCGCGTGTCATAGACATGCGAGTGCTCGCCGTGCTGGGTGGCGATCGAAACTGAGAATTGATGTGGCTCAGGTATCGCTTCCACCGATTCCCAATAGGCTCCGTTATTGGCCATCACAAAAGGTTGCCGTGAACCATCATCCCTGATCGTCGTCACGGTGATGGTATTGTCATGGGCGCCCGTCAGCCGAAACCGCGGCGGCACGCCATCTTCGAAAATGGAAAAAGCGAGATTGCCGTGGCCCGTGACCAGCTCCTGCCGTTCGGGACCGTGGATGCCGTCCGTCCCGGCGGCATGGCTATGGCCGTGACCATGGCTGTGGCCATGACCGCCAGAGCTTCGCATCTCAACGAGAGATGAGATCGCGATCCAGCCGCCAAAGCCGATCAGCGCGAGGCTTGAAGCGGTATCGACATAGTGTCCAAATTGCGCGGCGAATGCGACGCCGGCGACCCAGACAATAACGGCGATCAGAAGGGTCGAAAGGACATGGCCGGTCCCGGCCTTGAGCGCGGCGCGGAAGGTCTCGCCTCGGCTCCAGCCCTGCTGCCGCGCGATGAGCGTGATCGGGACCCAATGGTCGGGCACGATCGTATGCAAGACGCCGACGGCTGCGACCGCGCCGACCAGGAGCAATTGGGGACTGGCGATCATTTTTTCTTCCTGTGGCTGTGGCGGTGATCAGGATCGAGATGATGGTGGGGGTGGCTGTGCCGCGTCCCGTCGGCATGGCTGTGTTCATGTTCGTGAAACACGATCTCGAGCTGCCGGCCGAACACATCTGCGATGCGGCACAGAGTTTTAAGGCTCGGCACATGGGCGCCGCTTTCAAGCCGCGAGATCATGGACTCGGTCATGCGCAGACGTCCCGCAAGCTGCGCTTGGGTTTCTCCAGCATCGCCGCGCATCTGTAGGAGGGTCCGGGCGCACTGCCCAGCAATGACGCTTGCGTTGTTTCGTCTCGGCGATTGGCGGGCTTGGGGCATGAACGATACCTTAGCAAATTTGCTAATATATACTTAGCAACTTTGCGATGCTCCTGCAAATGCCTTCGGAGCGGCTAGGGCAGGGGTGTACAAACGGGGCCGGTGTTCGCCGGAACCGGGTGGCGGCGAGGCGTGAGATGTTCACCTCGCGCCCAAATCGCCGGGTCTTCGAGGCCAAGCCGCCAGAGCGCGACCCCCTTTACATGGGAGCGAAGCGCAATTGCGCGCTCCGCGGCAAAGGTCGGCGCGTCCAGCATCCAGACGGTGTGGGGAACCCCGTCGGGTGCCTCGTAGGCGAATGCAGGATTGAGAACAGGTGCGGTGCTCGCGATGGTGGCGCCAGAGCTTTGCGCGAGCGCGTTGGCCTGCGCGACCGATAGCACAGCCGCGCGTTGGCCCTTAGGCCAGTCGTAGGCATAGGAACCGAGCGCCACGATGACCTTTGCTGGGTCGAGCCCGGAAAGGCGGGACGAAAGCGTCATTAGAAACCAGTCTTCCCCGGCGATGGGGCCGGGTGTCGAGCCCGCCCAGCATTCGTCGTAAGCCATCAAAACGACCGTTGCGCCCGTGTCCTGCAATGCTTTGAGCGGCCAATCGGCAGAACCGAGCGGCACGGCAATCATTGCCTCGATATGGCCGGGGCTGAAAGCTGCGCGTGCATCCTGTAGAAAGCCGGGCAGGGCGGTAACGGCCGCAGGCGATAGGTTCTCAAAATCGAAGACGTAACCCCGAAAACCTCTTTGCGTAGCGAGCTCTACGAGTGCACCGAGCACCGCCCTCCAGGCATCGGGCTTTGTAATAGCGGCTTCGGCGGCCGCCGCGTCCCAAATGCCGTCATGGGCGTTCGTGACAAGCGGCATAACAAGCGGTGGCTGCGGAAACTGCGAAAGGGCGGTCACCGTCGCGTCGTCCGGCAAAACGGTTAGGGTGCCGTCCGAAGCCTTGAGGGAGATCCACTGCGGAGAAAAGATGCCAAGATCGCCGGCATGGCTCGTGAGGTCAGCGCGCGCCTCTCCGTCCCACGGGACATAGAACGCGATCATCGAACCGACGTGCAGCGCGGCGGTGTTTCTTGCCGCCGCTTCCGATCCGGAAAGGGCCATGAAACAGAATAGGGCGCAAAGGACCC
>DASQIQ010000340.1:0-1798 GCA_035631495.1 Micropepsaceae bacterium | reverse complement strand
CGCAATCATCTCCTGCACTTTCGTCCGTATGGCGAGGATCATATCGCGGTACGGCAGCAGGTCGTTGCGGTTGATGATGGTGCCGTGGCCGGGAACGAGCTTCGTGTCGGGACCGGCGAGCTTGTAGAGTGCATCGAGCCCCTCCAATCCACCCTTCAGCGAGCCGCCATTGGCGGTGTCGATGAAGGGATAACCGTAGTTCCGGTAGAAATCCCCGATCATGATCACATTCGCATTCTCGAACCGGATCATCGTATCGCCGCCGGTATGGGCCGCGCGAACCGGGATCAGATCGACGATTTCGCCGTTCATGTGGAATTTCACCGGCGCGCCCATTCCATAGGTCACGACGGGGACTGCGGCCGGATCGCGCGCCGCCGGCGGATTGCCATTGGCGGGCGTTGGGGGATGCAGCATTTCCTCGCGCAGCTCCTCGCGCGCAAAGAGCGTGGCGCCCATTTTCACAAAGTTCGCATTGCCGCCGGTGTGGTCGATGTGGATATGCGTATTGGTCAGGAAACGAATCGGCCCGGGGCTGATTTTCCGGATCGCGGCGACCACTTTGCCGGTGAGCTGCGCATATTGGGTGTCGACCATGAAGATGCCGTCGGGACCCGCGAGGATTCCGATCCTGCCGCCGGCGGCATCCTGATGGGCCGGATCGGCCCCGGCCGAACCCGACAGCAGATAAAGATTCGGCGCGATTCTCTCGGTGAGAATCTCGATTTTGCTGAAATCCGTTCCCTGCCCCTGCGCCCAGGCGCTTGTGGAAAACGCCACGGCAAACAGTGCCGCCAGGGAAAACCGCCATGCCGATGTCATGTGCTTGCTCCCTATTCGAGCCTCTCCGCAGGGCGTTTTCGCCGATGCGTAAAATCTATTTCGGCGTGATCTTCAGCAGCTTGCCCTCATCGGTGATCACATAGACCGCGCCCTCGGGTCCGATCCGCACGTCGCGGATACGGGAATGCTGGTCCACGAGCAGCGGTTCTTCCGCGACGACCTTATCTCCAGCGAGCGTCAGACGGTCGAGCATCTGGCCGCGCAAGGCGCCCACGAAGAGGCTGCCTTTCCATTGGGGAAACAGATTGCCCGTGTAGAAGGCCAGGCCCGAAGGAGCGATCACCGGGTCCCAATAATAATGCGGCTGCTCCATGCCCTGTTTCTCGACAATGCCCTCGCCGATGGTTTGGCCGGGATAATCGATGCCATGCACGATCACCGGCCAGCCGTAATTCTTGCCGGCCTCGGGCGTGTTGAGTTCGTCGCCGCCACGCGGACCGTCTTCCACTTCCCACAACCGCCCGGTCGCCGGATCGATGGTGAGGCCCTCTTCGCTGCGATGCCCGCTGGACCAGATTTCCGGAAGAATACCGGTCTTGCCGAGATACGGATTGTTGGGCGCGGGATCGCCATTGGGCGTGATGTGAATCATCTTGCCCAGATCGGTGTCCAGCCGCTGCGCCATGTCCCAAGGCGGCGATTTGGAGCGGTCGCCGATGATCACGAACAGATTGCCCGCGCGGTCGATGGCGATGCGGCCGCCCGAATTGGCGGAGAGCAGCCTCGCCGGCAAAGCGGGCTTGGCGCGGAAGATCGTTGTGACATCCTTGAGCGCATGGCCGTCCAGGGTCGCCCGCGCAACCGCGATGTTGCTGTAGGATTCGCCGACCGGCTCGCTATAGGTGAAGAAGATGCGATGGTTGTTGGCAAATTTGGGATCGAGCGCCACGTCGAGAAGGCCGACCTGCCCAATCGCGAGCACCTTGGGAACGCCATCGAGCGGCTCGGAGAGATT
>DASQIQ010000339.1:0-2231 GCA_035631495.1 Micropepsaceae bacterium | reverse complement strand
GCAGCGCAATGTGGACGACGGCAAATATGTCCGCGTCTATCATTACGTGATGCCGGCGCAGCAATTGCGTGCCAGCGTCATCGGCTATGAAGGCGTGCGCAACAAGCCGGCGCGCCTCGACGGACATATCTGGGCGCCGATCGATGATGTCACCACCTTCGTCTACAATATCATGTGCGCGCCCCATCCCGAAGATGAACTGACGCCCGAAGCAGTGGAGATCCGCGAGAAGGCCGCCGGGCGCGGGCGCGACGATTCCATTCCGGGCACGTTCCGCCTCAAGCGCAACGAGTCGAACGACTACATGATCGACCGGCAGATGCAGAAGACGCAAAACTTCACCGGCATCGTCGGCGTCAACACGCAGGACTTCGCGCTGCAGGAGGGCATGGGCTCCATCTGCGACCGTTCCAAGGAATTCCTCGGGACGTCCGACAAGGCCATCGTCGCCATGCGGCGGCTGCTGCTCGATGCCATCGCCGTCAACGAGAAAGGCGGCACACCGCGCGCGGTGGATCCCAAGACCTATCGCAACGTGCGCGCCTATGATCGGGTGGTGCCCGCGGGTCAGGACTGGAGAAGCGTGATGGAGAAGGATCTCGTCGCGATATGGTGAGATGCTGACCCCTGAAGAAAACATCCGGCTGACTCGGGTCTCGCGGGGCACGCCGATGGGCGAGCTGCTGCGGCGCTATTGGCAGCCGGCCTGCCTTTCGACCGAGCTTCCCGAAAATGACGGCACGCCTTTGCGCCTGCGTCTGTTCGGCGAGGACCTCATCGCCTTCCGGGACAGCGAAGGGAAAATCGGTCTTGTCGATGCGTTTTGTCCGCATCGGCGGGCGCCGCTGTTCTTCGGGCGCAACGAGGAATGCGGATTGCGCTGTGTCTATCATGGCTGGAAATTCGATCGGACCGGCGCTTGCGTCGACATGCCGTCGGAGCCCGCAGGTACGACGCTGCAGAGCAAAGTGAAGCTTCTCGCCTACCCTATTGTCGAAAAGGGCGGCGTGGTGTGGACCTATATGGGGCCGAAGGAGCTGATCCCGGCCGAGCCCGATTACGAATGGACGCGCGCGCCCGCGAGCTACCGCTTCGTGTCCAAGACCTTCGAGAACTGCAATTGGCTGCAGGCGTTGGAAGGCGGTCTGGACACATCGCATTCCTCCTTCGCGCACAACAATTTTGGCAACAACAAATCCGAGCCGCGTCAACGCGACCGTTCGCCCAGAATCGACGTCGAGCGTACGGATTACGGCTATTACTATGTCTCGACCCGCAATCTCGGCGAGGAAGGGAGCTATGTCCGCGTCTATCAATATTTGATGCCGGCGCAGCAGATGCGCGCCAACAATGTGGGTTGGTTCGGCGGCAAGAACGAAGTGCCGCGCGCCGACGGGCATATTTGGGTGCCCATCGATGATACGACCACCCATGTCTACAATTTCATGTGCTCCTATGACCAGACGGTCGAGCTGACCCCGGAATGGATCGAGAGCCGCGAAACCCAAATGGGACGAGGGCAGAACGATCTCATCCCCGGCACATTCCGGCTCAAGAAGAACCAATCCAACGACTACGCAATCGACCGGCAGATGCAGAAGACGCAGAACTTCACCGGCATTGTCGGGGTCAACACGCAGGATTTTGCGCTGCAGGAAGGCATGGGGCCGATCTGCGATCGCTCGAAGGAATTTCTCGGAGCGTCAGACAAGGCCGTGGTCGCCATGCGGCGGCTGATGCTGGAAGCGCTCGACATCGCCCAAAACGGCGGCACGCTGCGCGGGCTTGATCCGCAAAGCTGCCGCGCGGTGCGCCCGCATGACCGTATCGTTCCGCCGGGCCAGGACTGGCGGCAATTGTTCGAGAGCGAATTGAGGGCAAAATGGTGAGTGCGGATAATGATCATTTCGTGCCGGATTCCACACATCCGGGCCGCTCGGTCTTGGAGCTTTCCGTCGCGCTCTCCGACAATCCGCGCACGCGGCCCGTGATCGAAGGGCGCGTGCCGTTCGAAGGCCTGCGTCTGGTTCCGACGATTGTGCACCCATCCGAGATGTTCTGGCGCCAGCTGCGTTTTGGTGATTTCGACGTCTCCGAAATGTCGATGTCTACGCTGACGATCCTCACCTCTAAGGGAAATCGCGATTGGGTCGGCCTGCCGATCTATACGATGCGCAAATTCTTCCACAACGAGATCCTGGTGCGGAAGGATTCCGGCATCAAAGTTCCCG
>DASQIQ010000338.1:0-2624 GCA_035631495.1 Micropepsaceae bacterium | reverse complement strand
TCAACAGACTTTTGCGCTAAGGCCAAATGGGCATTGCCGCTTGCCCGGGCCGTGCGCCGCGCCCGCACTTGGGATAAACTCGCGTCTTCCTGGAATTCAACGGGGTCATCGCCATGCAACAGCGGAAACTCCTTCTATCGGTGACATTGGCCATTGGGGCGGCGACACTCGCCTGGGGGCAAACACAGACGCCTCGCGTTGGCGCCGCACCCACCCCGGATTTTTCCGGCATATGGACTCACCCATTCTGGCCTGGCTTTGATCCGCCTTTATCGGGTACCGGCCCTGTGGTGAACAGATCGCGCATGCCCAATGGCGTGGGCAACAGCGACCAATTGGTCGGCGACTACACAAATCCCATGCTGAAACCCCAGGCGGCGGAGATCGTCAAACAGCATGGCGAAATTTCCTTGAAAGGCGTGACCTATCCCACACCTGCGAACCAATGTTGGCCGCAGCCCGTACCCTATATTTTGTGGACGATCGGCATCCAGATGCTGCAGAGGCCGGACAAGATCACCATCCTTTACAGCAACCCCGATCACGAATCCCGCCAGGTGCGCATGAACCAGCCTCATCCCGCGCATGTGACTCCGTCCTGGTATGGCGATTCCGTGGGCCATTACGAAGGCGATACGCTGGTGATCGACACTGTCGGCATCAAGAACACGCGCCCCTTTGCCATGGTGGACGTGTATGGCACGCCATATACGCCGGCTCTGCATGTGGTGGAACGCTACCGGCTGGTCGACGAGGACGCGGCGAACGAGGCGGAAGCGCGAACCCTGAAGGAAAATATCCCAATTCCGTTCAACGACTCCGGGCTGTTCGTCGACCCCGCCCAAAAGGGCAAGGCACTGCAGCTCCAATTCACGGTCGAGGATGAAGGCGTCTTCACCATGCCCTGGTCGGCAAGCATGACCTATCGGCGCGCCTCAGGTGCGTGGCCGGAATTCGTCTGTTCCGAAAACACACATGAGTACTACGCCGGCAAGGAAGCCGAAGTCCCGCGTGCCGATAAACCGGACTTCTGAGCGCCTCTCGCGGTGGGCCGGTTTTCCTAACGGGCCTCGCCGCTCGCGGCCGGTGCCTTTACGCCAAAATGATCGGCGAGCTGGCCACCATTGAACCCGCCGGTGCTACTCAAAGGATCGAGCGGCAGCATGGTCGCGTTCCACGCCGCATATTTGCGCAACAGACCTTCATAGATGTCGCGATGCCGGGTCTTCAGATTTGCGCGCTCCATCGGATCTGCGACGACATCGAAGAGGAATGTGTTGTCGAGAATCTTCAGATATTTCCAATTGCCGTCGCGCATCGCCTGCTGGGCATTGTTCTTATAGCGCCAGAACAAGGTGCGCGGCACGATGGGAGCACGTTGCGTCAGGATCGGCAGCAGGTTGATCCCGTCCGGCGGAAAATTTGGATTCGGTGCGGTTCCCGCCGCAGCCAGGAGCGTCGGCAGCCAATCCATGCTGATCGCGACTTGGTCACTAACGCTGCCGGCCGTTATGCGCCCGGGCCAGCGCACAATCGCGGGAATGCGCAAGCCCCCTTCCAGCAATTCGGTCTTCCGCCCCGTGAACGGCCAGGTGTCGGCGAAACGCTCGCCGCCATTGTCGCTGGTGAAGATAATGAGGGTGTTGTTGGCGAGGCCGTGCGTGTCTAAAGCCTGCAACACGCGCCCGACCTGCAAATCCAGCCGCATCACCATCTGCGCGTAGGTTTTTTGCGAGCCGCCATCGTAATCCACCAAATTCGACACACGCTGCGACTCGGCCTCGTCGTCGGGTCCCTCCCAGGGCCAATGCGGCGCGTTGAAATGCAGACTGATCAGAAAGGGGCGGCCAATTCCGGCATAGCGATCGATTTCGGCCACGGCACGGTCGCCGAGCAGATCCGTGAGATAGCCGACCTGATGAATCTTCGCATCGCCATCCCAGAGATCATCGGTCTCGCTGTTCGCCGGACCGTATTTGTGGGTGAAATAATCCAGCGAGCCGCCGCGGAATCCGTAGAAGCGGTCATAGCCGCTTCTCAGCGGCCCAAAATCCGGCAATTTGCCGAGGTGCCATTTCCCGATCAGTGTCGTCCCATAGCCCGCCGATTTGAGGATCGATGGCAAAGTCGGATGGTCAGGCGGTATGCCGATGTTGCGGGCGCTGCCGCTGGGCAGTGGTTCTTCCAAGCCGATCGGAAGACGGTATTGATAACGACCGGTGATCAGGGCCGTGCGGGTGGCGGAGCACACCGCCGAGTTCGCATAGGCCTGAAGCAGGCGCACGCCGCCCGCGGCGATCCGGTCGATGTTGGGCGTCGTGAAATCGGGCCGCCCGTAACAGGAAACGTCGGCGTAACCCATATCGTCCGCCATGATGTAGACGATGTTGGGCGCCGCGGGCGCCGCAGCCATCGCGCCCGGCGTGCCGGCCGCAAATGCGAGTGTGCCGGCACCCGCCAGCAGCAGCTGACGCCGAGAGACCGTCGTTTCCGCTGCCATGTCTTCTTTCCCCCGCAATAGCGACGGCAATGTGCCGGAAATCCATCAAAATGTCGCCCGCTCTTGTGAAACTTCTTGCACGGCGCGGCTGAAGCAACGCCAATCAGGCTTTGGTCATGTCCTC
>DASQIQ010000337.1:0-13226 GCA_035631495.1 Micropepsaceae bacterium | reverse complement strand
TATCGTGGGTGAATTCCTTCGGCACGAGGAAATTGAAGATCGGGATGCCTTCGTGCATCGCATCCTCTTTTTCCCAGGGCGATGCTTTCATTTCCTCGAAGCCCGAACGCACCACGACCTTGACGTCGTCGCCGCCCAACCTGCGCGAGGTGCGGCAGCAATCCATCGCCGTATTGCCCCCGCCGAGCACGATCACGCGCCTGCCGATTCGGTCGGTGTGTCCGAAGGAAACACTGGAGAGCCAATCGATGCCGATATGGATATTGGCGGCGGCCTCCTTGCGGCCCGGGATTTCGAGTTCCCGTCCGCGCGGCGCGCCGCATCCCACAAAGACCGCATCGTAAGATTCCGCGAGCAACGCCTTCATGGAATCGACGCGGCGGCCGAGGCGCAGCTCCGGTTGCAGCTCGAGGATGTAATTTACCTCCTCGTCAAGCACCGTTTCGGGAAGGCGGAATTTTGGAATTTGCGTGCGCATCATGCCGCCCGCCGCGGCGTCCTGGTCGTACAGCACGCAATGATAGCCGAGCGGAAGAAGGTCTCGTGCGACGGTGAGCGAGGCCGGGCCGGCGCCGATGAGGGCGATCCGCTTGCCGTTCTTTTGCGCTGGAGCCACCGGAAGGCGGTGGCGAATATCGTCCTTGTGGTCGGCCGCCACGCGCTTCAAGCGGCAGATCGCGACAGGTTGCGCGGCTTTGCCGCCTTCCTCGACGCGCACGCGCCGGCATGCAGGTTCGCAGGGACGGTCACAGGTGCGCCCCAGCACGCCCGGGAAAACATTGGACTGCCAATTGACCATATAGGCATCGCTGTACCGCCCGGCCGCGATGAGGCGAATATATTCGGGCACCGGCGTATGGGCCGGGCACGCATATTGGCAATCGACCACCTTGTGGAAATAGTTCGGGTCTTTGATATCGGTTGGTTTCATTCCCGGCTTTTGGCCCGAAATCTCGTCCGAAATGTGAACTAGGCCCCGCCCTGATCGCGAGGCAGCCATTTCCCCGGCCTGCCCATCCGCCGTATTACCACCCATGTTTGTGACCGTTGCTCCGCCGAATTCCTGCATCTTGCCTGTGCGATTTGCCACTGCACGTGTTCTAAACGGTATTGGTAAATCCTCTACGTGCCGTGTCCCGCCCGGTTGTCCCTCGCTCGAAGCGCGAGTGTGGCGTCTCATGGGGGTCTATTTACACTATAGACGCCCCCAGGGTCGAAAAATTTTAGCCCTGGCGGCCTATTAGATTATATTAATGAAAACAAGGGCCATGGGGGAATTTCCCCATGGCCCTTGGTTGTGCAGCGAGACAAACTTCAGGCTGATTCCCTGCTATCCCGCTAGCCGCGCAAAGCGTGGGGACGGTGGTCGATATTGATCGCCACGGTCCGCCCCGTTTGGGTCTTGGCCATCGCCGTGACGTCGCCTCGCGAGGTCGTTGGGGCGATCACGCGGCCGTGTTTTTCGACCAATAGCGTTGCCGGCATAGACACGGCGATACCTCCCGCCGTCTGCAATTCGATCATCTGCGTGTCTTGATCGACCGCCAAGATGGTGCCCAATCTTTCACCGTGAGAGCCGGAAACCGGACGTCCTTCCAGCCCCGTCAGCTCGACGGTGCTCATTGCCTGCATGGGCGCGATGGTTTGGGTCTGCGTCGCGACCAATCGCGGCTCGGTCGTGTACGCAACCGCAACTTTCGAATCGCCGATTGCGCGCAAGTCCGCTGGCGTCGGATTTGCTGCAGATCCGACGTTCAGCATGGTGCCGGTCTTCGGATTGCTGAACCAGTTGGCGGAAGCCGGGCTGATGAACACGGCCGAAAGAAGCAGCAGCGACATCATCGTGTTGGTGGTTCTCATATTCCACTCTCCTGTGTCTGAGCTATCGGAGCTCGGGCAATTGCCTTGCCAAATCCGCCGGCTCGGATTTCTTGCCGAACCGCCATAGAGAAAACGCATCAGCGAGCCGCGCGGTGCGCCATCAATTGTGGCGTTTCCAAGACTTGGGCGTGGCGGTTGTTTTCATGCTCCGAGTGCGCAAGAAAAAACGGACCGCGAATCGCGGCCCGTTTCAACAAACCTGTTTTTACTGGTCGCGTTAGCGAGCCGGTGCAGCCGCTGCGACGCTTGTGGTAGCGCTCGGTGTCGGCGCGCTGCGTTGATTGTCGGTGCTCGCGGTCTTCGCCGCAGGGGTGGCGGTTTTGGAATTGTCTTCGTCTTTCGTGACAATGGGAAGACGGTCTTCGCGTATGTCCGCCGGCGTCGGATTGGGCGCCGAGCCGACATTGAGATTTACACCCGTATAGGGATTGTGAAACCAATTTGCAGACGCCGGCATGCTAAACGCTACCGAAACGAACAGCAGTGGAAAAATCAATTTCGTTTTCATGGTGATCTCCAAATGCTCGGGGCCTGGTGCCTCGCTCGAAAGGTCAGGCTATCGGCATCAAAAGCCAGAAACGGTTGGTGCGCAAGGTAAAGCCGTTTCATTTCTCAGAAAGATTTTGTCTGCTTGAGGTGGAATAATTTACCCATGCGGCGCGGCTACGCGACATCGCCGGTATTTTCCGGATTGGGATAGGGATGCCAACGGCCTGCGGCGTCGCGCAGCCTGTGGAAATCGCCGGTCTGTTCGATGTCGCTAAGAGTGAGCAACGCCTTGGCGTAGCCCTCCGGAATATCGAGCACATAATGCGGCTGGCAGAGGCCGGAGCTACGCGCGCGCAATTCGCGCATCAGTCTTTGACCTTCGGCGATCGGCACGCGGAAATGGCTTGTCCCCGGCGCCAGGTCGAGATGGTGCAGATAATAGGGTTGGATGCGTGTCTCCACGAGCGCCCGCATCAACGCTTCCAGCGTGGCCACATCGTCATTGATGCCCTTCAACAGCACGCTTTGGCTCAGGAGCGGAATGCCGGCATCGATCAGTCTGGTGCAGGCGCGCTGGGCCGCATGCGTGAGCTCGCGCGGATGATTCACGTGCACGGCGACATAGGTTGCCTTTTGCGTTTTGATGGCGCGGACCAATGAGTGGGTGACGCGGTCAGGGTCGGCGATGGGCATGCGCGTATGCCAGCGCAGCACTTTGACATGCGCAATCTCGGCAAGGCGCCTCGTTACCTCGGCAAGACGCCTTGGCGACAGCATGAAGGGGTCACCGCCGGTGAGGATCACCTCCCAAATTCCGGCATGGGCGGCGATATAATCAAGCGCCCCATCGAGCGCGGTGGAGGACAATACCTGATCCTCGCCGGGGCCGACCATCTCGCGGCGGAAACAGAACCGGCAATAGACCGGACAAACATGCGTGAGCTTCAAAAGAACGCGGTCGTCGTAGCGATGCACAATTCCGGAAACCGGGCTGTGCCGGTCATCGCCGATGGGATCGCTGCGCTCGTCTGCAGCGGTTTCGCGTTCCCTTTCAGACGGCACGAATTGGCGCGCGATGGGATCGTCGGGATCGCGGACATCGATGAGCTCGGCAATAGGGGAGGAAATCGCCACGGCGTAGCGCGCAGCGATGGGCCGCAGGGTTTCCACGCGCTCCGGTCCGATGAGGCCGGCACGCGCCAAGTCCTCTGGGGTCCGCAGGGTTGGCGCTTTCTTCAGCATCCGTCCTCTCATCCCGGCGGCGTCCACATCACGCTGGTGATCCGTCCCGCGCCGGTCGCCAGCATCACCAACCGGTCGAAACCGAGCGCGACGCCCGATGCCTCCGGCATATGCGCGAGGGCATCGAGCAAATCCTCGTCGATCGGATAGCGTTCGCCATAAATCCGTTCCTTCTCCGTCATTTCGCTTTCAAAGCGCCGGCGCTGTTCCTGGGGGTCCGTAAGTTCGCCAAATCCATTGGCGAGCTCGACGCCGCAGAGATAGAGCTCGAAACGTTCCGCAAAACGCGGATCATCCGGCGTCGCTCTCGCCAGGGCCGCTTCGCAGCGAGGGTAGCGATCAAGGATCGTGGGTTGTTCCAGCCCGAGACGAGGCTCTATCCGTTCCGTCAGCACGCGGCTAAAAATATCGGACCAGTGGTCGTCTTCTGCGATTTCGATTCCGGCCGAGCGCGCGGCATGCGCCAGCGCATCGCCATCGGGTACGCCCTCATCGCTCACCGTTGTCGCAAGGTCTATTGAAGCATAGCGGCGGAACGCCTCCGCCACGCTGAGGCGCTGGGGTGGTTTTGCAATTCCGGTTTCCCGGCCACGAAAACGAAAAACCGAGGTACCGGCCTCGCCCGCCGCCAGGTTCAGGATATTCAGGCAATCCGCGATCACCGAATCATACGGCTCGCCCGCGCGATACCATTCCAGCATGGTGAATTCGGGCGCGTGCAGATCGCCGTGCTCGCGATTGCGATAGACGGGCGCGAAAGTGAAGATGCGCCGTTCGCCGGCCGCCAGCAGCTTTTTGCAGGCGAACTCCGGCGAAGTGTGCAGATAAAGACGCTTTCGTGACCCGTTGGTAGAAATGGACTGGGTTTCAAACGCGTGCAAATGGGCCTCATTCCCCGGTGAGACTTGCAACGCGCCGCATTCCACCTCGGTAAACCCCTCATCCGTGAAATACCGCCTAACGGCCTCGCGGATTCGCCCACGAGTTACGAGCAAAGGCCGGCGGTCCGCGTGCGCCTCTCTATCCCACCAGCGGGAAGGCGTGATCACAGAGACCTCACGGCTCTCAAGAGCCCATCTTGGCCCTTTAAGGGGCACCTGCTATGACCCGGCCCCGGGAGCCGGCTCCCGGCACAGATCAAGAGGCAAAGCGTGGTTTCAGTCATCGCCAGCAGCATTCGAAAAGGCAACGTCGTGGAGAAGGAAGGCAAACTCTACGTCGTCATACGCGCCGAAAACATCCATCCTGGCAAGGGCACGCCGGTGACGCATCTGGAAATGCGCCGCATCTCCGATGGGGTGAAGACGAACGAGCGCTACAAGACCACGGATTCCGTCGAAAAGGCCTTCATCGACGAAAGCAAATATAACTATCTCTATCAGGACGGCGATAGTTACGTGTTCATGGAGCCCACCAATTTCGAGCAGATCCATGTGCCCGGGGAAATCATTGGCGATGGAACCGCCTATCTCGCCGAAAACATGGAAGTTCTGATAAGCCAGCACAATGGTGTCCCGATTTCCGTCGAGTTGCCGCCCCGGGTGGTGTTGGAGATTGTCGATACCGAGCCGGTGGTCAAAGGGCAGACCGCGTCATCGTCCTTCAAGCCGGCCATGCTCTCCAATGGGGTGCGGACCATGGTGCCTCCCCACATCAACAAGGGCACGCGCGTGGTCGTTCAAACTGAAGACGGCGCTTATCTCGAACGCGCCAAGGAGTAGGCCCGGTTTACGACAGGGCCTCGTGTGCTGAATTTGAAGTTCCTAGGATCAGCAGGGCATCCGCGTTTAGGAACTTCAAATTCGAGAACCACACGAGAATCCATAGATTGCTAGTGTGGCTTTGAATCCGAAATTCGCTCGGGGTGCTGCTCCAGGTATGGCGAATTTCGGATTCGCCACACTACAATGTCCGCGCGGCCTGACCAGCTCGTTTGCATGAATTATCGTCACGCCTACCATGCAGGAAATTTTGCCGATGTGCTGAAGCACGCGGCGCTTGTGAGCGTACTTCTTCATCTTCGCAAGAAAGATACGCCGTTTGCCGTGATCGACACTCATGGTGGGCGCGGACTTTACGACCTTGGCGGGGTCGAGGCACAAAAGACCGCAGAAGCGGAGAATGGGATATTGCGCCTGCTGCAACAGGACGCGCCCCCGGGCGTGCTTGCGCCCTATTGCGATCTGGTGCGTAGTTTCGGTGAAGGCGTCTATCCCGGCTCGCCGCTGATTGCGGCGAAATTGCTAAGGGCCAAAGACCGGCTTGTCGCGATCGAAAAACACCCGGAAGAACACGCGTCTCTAGCGGCGGCGCTAACGGGTGACCACAGGGCGCGAGTTATCTTGGGCGATTTTCATCACGAACTTCCGCGGCTCTTGCCGCCGCCCGAACGCCGCGGTCTGCTGCTGATTGATCCCCCTTACGAAGCGGACGATGAATTTTCCGACGCCACGCGAACCGCTGTTGCGGCGCATCGGCGATTCGCCAATGGAATTGTTCTGTTCTGGTATCCGGCGAAGGCGCGGGCCAAGATTGCCGCATCGGCCGGTGAGTTCTTGAACGCGGGTGTGCGGTCCCTGCTGAAGGTCCAATTCGATACCGGTGCCTCGCCATCGAATGCGGAGGGAAGAGCGCCCCCGCTTGCCGCAGCTGGGCTTCTCGTGGCGAACCCTCCCTTTGGATTCGCCGACGAGATGAGGGCCATCATGCCGTTCCTTGCCCAGGTCGTTGGTCAAGGCCCCGATGCGCATGGCGCCGTGGACATCATCGCGGAGCGTTGAGGAGGAGGGGAAAATGTAGCCGGGCGGAAGCGCCAACTTCCAGCCCGGCAACCTGCAACATCGGGGGGGAGCAAAGCATGTCGCAAGTGATGTTTGATTAGCATCGTTCTGCCGAACGCCCGCATCCCCATTCAATTAACGATGAATATCAACCGAGATTCGCAAAAGCGTAGGGCGTTGACCGACAAACTCTATCTGGGCGCTCTGCGTGTCCGAAACCAAACCACCAAATTATGGATGATGGCGATCGCCACAAAGATGGCTATTCCCGTAATGGTGCTCTGGATGAGGCTTGAGGACAGATAAGCGGTCATGTCGAATGATTCGAAAGCGTAAGGGAGCAAAGCAAGATTGATATACGCCCAATAGATTAGCCCACAAATGGCACCCAAGAGGCCAAATCGCAGAACCTTCCATCGTTTCGGCATTCCCCCACCCTTCTACCGAATCATCGGCACGCATATCGCAACGCGTTAGGCTAATGCGGAAAATCCGCGCAGCCAAGCGAGGAGCTTTGCAGTGGTAAATTCGCGCGGGGCAGTCTTGCGAAGCGCGTATGCGCGAAGCAGGATGGGCGAGCCAACGGTCCTTGCTGATGACTTGGCATCGCGGAACCAACTTGAGCGGGTATTGAAAGCCGTCGAATATACCGAAACCGATTGAAGGGGTGTCGTAAAGCGGCGCCTTTGGGGCTACGGGGAGGCCTTCATGGGAATTCGTCCGGTTGCGCGCGCGTTGTTGGTTATCGGCTGCATCCTGGTGGGTGTGGGCGCTCAGGCTGATACCGACGGCATAACGGTGCTGTCGTCCCAGCCCGGCCTGGTGAGTGGCGGCAATGCACTGGTCGCCGTCAGTGGCGAGGGACTCATCACCCTCAACGGTGCCGACGTGACCGCCTCTTTCAAGTCCGGCAGCGAAGGCAAGCGCATTGGGCTGATCGAAGGCCTGAAGCTGGGCGCCAACATCCTCAAAGCGGGCGGCGCCAGTCTCACACTCACGAACCATCCCATCAGCGGCCCCGTCTTTGCGGGTCCGCATGAGACGCCGTTCTATTGCATGACCGGAAAGTTCACTCTGCCCGCCTCGAAAGAGACGCTGGGCGCGCCTCTGGACGCCGACTGCTCGGTGAAGACGCGGGTGGATTATGTCTACCGAACCAAGGGCGGCACATTCAAACCGCTGCCAACCGGGGCCACCCCCGATGATTTGGCCAAGACCAATACCAGCGATGGCAAGACCGTGCCCTATATCGTGCGGGTAGAGACCGGCACCATCAACCGCGCCATCTATCAGACCGCGATTCTGGCCGATCCCGCTATTGCCGTCGGCCCGACCGCGCCGCCGTCCGCCTGGAACAGCAAGCTGGTCTATACGTTCGGCGGCGGCTGCGTCGGCGGCTGGTACATGCAAGGATCCAACCTCGGCAATCGCGGCATCCTGGAAGATCTGATGCTGCGCCAAGGCTACGCTGTCGCCTCTTCGACTCTGAACGTATTCGGCAACAATTGCAGCATGGAGCTGGCGGCGGAGACCTTGGCGATGGTCAAGGAGCGCTTCATCAAGAGCTACGGCGTGCCGAAATTCACCATCGGGTTTGGCTGTTCCGGCGGCAGCGAGCAGCTCCATCCCATCGGTGACGCCTATCCCGGGCTGGTGGACGGCATCATCGTGGGCTGCAGCTTCCCTGAACTGATCGCCGGCGTGGTGCTGAACCTCACCGATGCCGATCTGATGGCGCATTATTTCAAGGACACCAAGCTCAACTGGAGCGACAAACAGAAGGCTGCCGCCGCCGGCTATCCCAATGCCACCACGGCGGGAACCTTGACCCCGCTGGCGGTGCGCATCAAGGCCGAAGGCGGCGATTGCAATGCGGTGATCCCGGAAAGCGCCCGCTTCAGCCGGACCAAGAATCCCAGCGGCGTGCGCTGCGATGTTTATGACCACGCGGTCAACGTCTTCGGCAAAGACGCCAAAACCGGCGCCGCCCGGCGGTCCTGGGACAATGTCGGCGTGCAATATGGCCTTGCGGCGCTGAAGTCCGGCGCCATCTCTGGGGAGCAATTCGTCGATCTCAATCGCGCCATTGGCGGTTTCGACAATGATGGCAATTACAGCGCCGCCCGCGGTGAGGCCGATCCGGCGGCGCTGAAGCGCAGCTATGAGAGCGGCCAGGTCACCTATGGCGGGCTGGGCCTGAAGAGCACGCCGATCATCGATTATCGCGGCTATGTCGACGCGCCGGAGAATCCCAATGAAAACCATTCACGTTTTCATTCCTTCTCGATGCGCACGCGCCTGGAGAAGGTGAACGGCTCAGCCGCCAACCATATCATGCTGATCGAGTCGGGTCTGTCGGGCACGCGCGGGCTTTTCTCCGACGCAAGCCCGGTGTTGATCCATGCGCTATCGCAGATGGACGAATGGCTGAGCCGCCTGAACGCCGATAGCGGAGCGCGGCCCAGTCTCGCCGCCATCGCAAAGGCCAAGCCGGCAGACCTCACAGACGCCTGCTTCACCGACGGCGGCACGATCCGAATCGCCGAGACCCAGATCTATCAAGGCGACACCAAGTGCAACAGACTCTACCCGTCTTATTCCACGCCGCGCATGGTGGCGGGTGAGCCGCTGGCCAATGATGTGCTGAAGTGCCAGCTCAAGCCGATTGACGCCGCCGACTATGGCGACAGACTGGGCAAAGACGATCTGGCGCAAGTGAAGAATATCTTCCCCAAGGGCGTGTGCGACTACAGCAAGCCCGGCGTGGGTCAGGTGCCGACCAAGGCGACTTGGCAGTCCTTCTGAGCGGATAAAGAAACTCGACCACCGTCTCCTTGCCCCGGCTGGCCTCATGTTCGGGCACGTTGGGTCGAACGTCCTACTTCCAAATCTCCCGCAGCCATGGGACCGCCTGCTGCAATGCACTTTGAAAGCGGTCCGTTTCATAATGCGTGATGCCGGTCAGCAGGATCAGTTTCGCGTTCACGCCGGCTTTCTGAAGTTGTGCAATTCGCGTTTCCGTTGGGCGAAAAGGCGCGACCTGATCGTCGCGAGAATGAATCGCCAGAACCGGAAGCCGCCACCCGGCGGCCGATTCCGGCGGCGTGCCGGCGATGGGAATTGCCGCGCTGAAGCGTTGCGGGAATTCTTGGGCAAAATGCCAGGACCCCGTACCACCCATGCTGTAACCGGTGACGGCGACCTTCTTCTTATCGATCGCGTAGCGGGCGAGCACCATGTCGAGCAATGCGTTCACCGCCTTCTCGTTTTCGGGGGTGCTCCAATTGCCCCGCAGCGGATCCGGCGCGACGATGATGGCCCCAAGTTGAGCGAGCGCCGGACCGATGAGGATTTCGACGACGTCTCCTCCCGCGCCTGTCGCGTCTCCAGCTCCCACCCCGAAGTGCAATGCCAGAATGAGCGGGACAGGTTTGGACGGAGAATAATTGGCGGGAATGGAGATCGCGTAGCCGATCGAGGGCCCATCGTCTCGCCGGAACGTCAGTCGATGCAGCCCCGGTGTCAGCGCGGGGGGAGCGGCACCTGACACCTGCGCCGAGGCACTGGCCGGCAACAAGGGGAGGATCATCCCCATCATGATCGTACAAAACATTCGCCGGTTGCTCTCAAGCGGCATCATCGTCGTTCCTCAATTCCAACTCATCAGAAATCGGGTACGGCCGCCTGCGGTATGGGCAGGACATCCTCGCCGGGGAAAAAGGAGCTCGGATTTTCCGCGCAGGTGCGCTCTATCAGTGGGCCTTCCTCTCCGCTCGCCAATTGCGCAAGATTTTCGATGGGGACCTGGCGGACGGCCGCCTCATATTGCCGATACCGCTGGATGGCGTTCCAGGGCGTCGTAAAGGCGCCCGGGTCCTCGATGTGAACACTCGCTTCCAGCACGGCGCCGTTTTCGATTCGGTGGAAACGCTCGACGACGTGAAGCTGCTTGGTGTGCGGCGTGCCGAATCCGTCCACCGGCGTCCTCTCATCGATTCCGATCGTGTCGACGACAAGCGTATCGCCTTCGTAATGGCCGATAGATTCGCCATACCAGGACGGCTTGACGTTCTGGGAATGCTTGTCCGTCAGGTGGACGTGGCGAACGTCATTAAAGCTTGTCAAGATCATCACCACTTCCTTCGGCCCTTGAACGAAATACATCGGCTGAGTCATGGGTGAGAGAAGAAAATTGGTAGGGCCCTTGGGCCAGCAGCTCGCAGTCGGCGAGGGAACGCGCTTTCCGGAGAGCGCAATCTCGTTATGCTTGCGCAAGACATCCCGCGCCCAGGGCTGGAGGATGGGATTGTTGAGATCGGCCACGCGCTGGGTCGGCTGTCTGCCGGTGACGCGGAACTCGTCATTCGAAACGTAGGGGAGGGCGGCGTCCTGCACCACGGGTCCGGGACCGCTGGCCGGTGGAATGAATAGGCGGTTATAGGCGTACCACCCCACGCTGGAATTGAAATTCGGCGGCGACGCGCCTTGCGCCAGCGCCGAAACATTCAGGCTCCCGGCCAGGCAAACCGCCCCGGCGACAACGCCTAGCATGAATTTTCCTGCAGGTGCGGACATGGGGTTCTCCTCTGCGGCGGTGTGCCGATATCAACAAACGAATTATAGCAATTCAGGCACCAATGTCGGAGCGGCCGGAACGCGCATACCTCAAAAATCCGGCTTCTCCGCCATCGGCGTGCCATAGTCGATGCCGAACGGATTGAAATTGTTCTCGGAGCAGATGTCCTCCGCCAGGGTCCGGTTCACACGATCGTACTGCCGCAGCTCCTGAAAGGGCTGGTTGAACGTGCCCGGGTCGTCGATGGTCAACAGAATTTCCAGCTTCTTGCCGTCCTCGATCATCCGCCAGCGTTCGGTAACGTGCAGTCTATCGGTATGCGGCGTGCGATAATTGTCGACGAAAGTCTTGTCGTTGAGGCCGATGGTATCGACGACGAGCGTATCGCCCTCGTAATGGCCAACCGATTCTCCGTACCAGGAGGGTTTCGGATTGGCCGAATGAGACGCATTCAGCCGGATATGCCGCTGTTCATTGTTCCCAGAAAAGATCATCGTGACCTCCCTGGGCGATTGCAGGATGAACAAAGCGCCGCCGAGCAGCACATCGAAGCCCGGAACGCCGCCAGGAGTGCAGGCGGAACGTGCCGTGAAGGCGAACTTGCCGGCGAGCACCTCGTCATTGTCCTTCTTCATGATGTCCTTCGCCCATTGCTTCAGATTGGGGTTGCCGATGTCGCTAATGCGTTGGGTCGGCTGTTGTCCGGTGACGCCCGATACGTCATTCGAAATGTAGCGATGGGCCGGGTCCTGACCGACCGGCGATGGCGAGCCTTGAACCGGAAGGAATGCGCCGATGCCGATACCGACCCAGGCCGTCTGGGCGGTGGAGGAAAAATCGGGCGCCGCGCTCGCCGCCACAGCCTGTTGTACCGCCGCCGTGCCGAAGAGGCTTGCCAAGAGCCCCAGCGAGACCATCTGCCGTTTCCTGTAAGATTTGCGCATCGTTTTCTCCTCGGCCACCGGGCAAGCATACTCGTCGGGGCAAGTATCCGCCAACCGGGAGATCCACCGATCACCGGTCGATCGTAACGAAAAGCGAGCATGAACGGGCATTTGGTAAACCATGTTGGCGGCGAGGGGCCCTGACGGTAGCCCCAGAAGATGGTATCAGAACGGACGGAAAAGGCCGTGCGTGTGCTCCGCGAGCCCACCAAAAACAAGACTGTCGGAGGACGCCCAATGATCCTGCGCATGCTTAAGCTCTGCTCGCTCGGGCTTCTCTCTGTTTGTTTCTTTTCGGCTCATGCTTCGGCGCAATCGCTTCCTCCGCTGTCGGTGTGCAATACCGCAACCAAGGCTTCCGCCTGCAGCGCGGTACGGGGTGACCGGTCCGAGGGCTGGAAGCTCCAGAGCCGGGCCGAGGTCATGGCGCAGCACGGCATGGTGACGACAAGCCAGCCTCTCGCGGCACAGGCGGGGTTGCGGATCCTCATGGCAGGCGGCAACGCCATCGACGCCGCGGTCGCGGCCGCAGCCGTGCTCAATGTCGTTGAGCCGATGAATGTCGGCATCGCCGGCGATCTGTTCGCCATCATCTATGTGGCGAAAGAGAATAAGATCTATGTGCTCAACGCCAGCGGAATGGCCCCGACCGGGGCCACGGTCGAGCATTTGAATTCGCTCGGCTACAGATGGGACCCCAAAAATTGGGGGCCCGGCTCGGGCATGCCCTCCTATGGCATCCTCCCCGTAACCGTCCCTGGCACGGTGTGGGGCTGGGATGCCGTGCTGACGCGCTTCGGCAAGAAAAGCTTCAAGGAGGTGCTTGAGCCGGCGATCGATTATGCCGAGAACGGCTTCCCGATCTCCCAGCGGATCGCCAATGATTGGCGCTTGCCCAAAGCGCTGCCGCTGAGAAATTGCTGCACGGATCTCGACCCCGATTCGGTCAAGACCTGGTACATCAACGGCAGACAGCCGGTCGCGGGCCAGATCTACCGCAATCCCGATCTCGCCAAAACCTTCAGGCTCATCCAGAAGAACGGCAAGGACGCCTTCTATAAGGGCGAGGTCGCGCAGGCTCTGGTCGCCAAATCGAGCGCGCTGGGCGGCACCATGACGATGGACGACCTTGCGAGCTATCACGGCGAATGGGTTGAGCCGACTTCCAGTACCTATCGTGGCTACACGGTCCTTGAGCTGCCGCCGCCGTCTCAGGATTGGGCGGCCAATGAGATGCTGAACGTGCTCGAGGCTTGTGTTCCGAAATGGGCCCCAGGTGAAACGCTCGCAAGCCTCGGACCCGCGAGCGCCAAA
>DASQIQ010000336.1:0-9300 GCA_035631495.1 Micropepsaceae bacterium | reverse complement strand
CTTCTGCCCATCCCGGCCATGACGCCCAAGGACCGCAGCGATCTCGATTATGCGTTGTCCTTGGACATCGACTGGCTGGCGCTTTCCTTTGTGCAGCGGCCCGATGACGTCGCCGAGTTGCGCAAAGCGGCTGCGGGGCGTGCCGGTGTCATGACCAAAATCGAAAAGCCGGCCGCGTTCCACGCCCTGGAGGAGATCGTGATGCTCTCCGATTCGGTGATGGTGGCGCGCGGCGATCTTGGCGTGGAACTTCCGCTGGAGATGGTGCCGGGCCGCCAGAAACAGATCATCCAGGAGGCGCGGCGCCAAGGAAAGCCCGTCGTCGTGGCGACTCAGATGCTGGAATCGATGATCACCACGGCGATACCGACCCGCGCCGAAGTCTCCGATGTCGCCAACGCGGTATTCGAAGGTGCGGACGCGGTCATGCTGTCGGCGGAGACCGCCTCGGGCGCTTTTCCTGCCGAAGCGGTGGCGATGATGGACCGCATTGCACAGGCGGTCGAAGGCGATCCGCATTATCTCGGCGTCATCGCCGCGCAGCGTCAGGCGCCCGAGCACACGATGCCGGACGCCATTCTCGCCGCCGTGCACGATGTCACATCGACGATTCGGGCAGCTGCCATCGTCTGCTGGACGAAATCGGGCTCCACGGGCCTTCGCGCCGCACGCGAGCGTCCGCAAGTTCCGATTCTCGCGCTCACTCCCATCAAGGCGATGGCGCGGCGCCTGACGCTCGCCTGGGGGCTCCACTGCGTGGAAACAGAAGATGCTCACGACCTCGACGATGTCGCCGAGCGGGCGTGTCAGCTTGCCTTCTCGCAAGGCTTCGCCAAGCCGGGCGAGCGCGTCGTGATCACGGCCGGGTTGCCTTTGGGAACGCCGGGGGCGACGAATATGCTGCGGGTCGCTTTCGTCAGCCGCAAATCGGGCTGAAGCATTTTCCGGCGAGGAACCCTCTAAGCGCCAACGTAGCAGGGCGGGAATTCGAATTTCGCCAGCCGTCTTTCGATAAAGAGAAAGCCCGGATCGTGCAGCCGGGCGCGAAACTCGTCGCCACTCGCCAATTCAACGGTATAGGAATTATCGAAGCGATCCGGCTTGCCGTCGATGGTGTCCGAAATCATGCGCAGAACGCCGTTTGAGAGAGACCATTTGCCGGTCTCGGTCTGATGCCAGACGACCTCGCCACGCTCGCATTTGCGGAACTCCGAGTGAAACGTCCCGTCGGCTTGATAGGAATCGATGTAGGAAATGCTGGGGTCGTCGGGCTCTCCCACGCCATACCAATTGCCGACAAAGAAAGCTCTGTCCGCGCCCTCAGCGTTTTGGGCGAAGAGGAGCGCCACGCCCAATGCGCACAGAACAGACCGCTGTAGTTTTATGAGGAATGTCACGTTGGCCTACGCCCCGGTGGCGCAATCGGGGAATTCGAACTTCTCCACCCGGTGGCCAATAAACACATAGCCCTGCGGATCCAGGCGAATGCGCCGCTCTGTGTCGGTGAGGATGAGGATCTTATAGGTTCCTTCCACCTTGGCCGTGTCGCCATTGATCCGGTCGGAAACGAGCTGTTCGATATCGCCCGTCACCGACCACGTGCCCGATTCAGTCTGATAGCCGACGAAATTGCCATCGTCGCATTTGCGGAATTCCTCGCGGAACGTTCCGTCGGCGCGAAATTCGATCAGCGACATCACATTGGGCTCGTCAGGCTGAAAAGGGCTGTACCAGATGCCGACCAGGGTTGGCTCTGCGACGGACGGCATTGCCAAGCCGCAAGAAATGACGGCAGCCAGGAACAGAGGGGTCTTCTTGCGCATACCGGTGTCGCGCTTTGCGCTCAGATACCCTGACCTTCGACGGATTTGGTAAGTTCGCGGATGCGATCCGCCACGCCGTCAATGAAAGGATTGATCGCTTTGGCCTGGCGATAGGCATCCAAGGCGTGCGGCTTGTCGTTGTACTCTTCGAGCATCGATCCGAGTTCGGCCAGCGCTGCGAAATTCTTCGGCTGCAAGGCAAGCGTGCGGCGCAGCGAGTTCAGCGCGTCTTCGTAATCGTCTTTCTGCGCTGCGAGTGTCGCCCGACGATGCCATGCTTCCGCGAAATCGGGCGCGATGGTCGTAAGCTTCTGCGCGATTTCGCGCGCCGTATCGAAGTCATGGGCTTCCATTGCCTGGTCCGCCCGCTTTAACAAAAGACTCGCGCTCGGGCTTTCCGAATGGGCCCAGCGGGCCTTGAGCTCGCGTTCGATGGCGCGAGCGCCGCGTTGATCGGGCGCCTTGGCGAGCTTAGCCAGAAGCTGCTCGTCGGTTTCCGGCGGTTTGGGCGGCGGGCGATTGTTCGGGCGCGCGGCCTGATTCTGGGGCGGTTGAACCGGGCTGCTGTCCGGCGGCCCCTTGGGCGGCACATCGCCGAGTCCGGGCGGCGGAAGCAGCTGCAAATCCGGCACCTGCTCTTGGGGCGGTATCTGATGGGGGTCTACAGCCCCGGCGTCGGGCTGGGGCCTTGGTGAGGGCGAAGGCTGCGCCCACGCGGCGGAGGCGATGGGCACGACGAGCACGAAGCTCAGAAGCATCTGGCGCATGACGCCATGCTAGCCAAAAACAACCCGAGTGGCGATAGGAGAACGGGCTTTCAGGGGGACCAAATTGTGGCGCTGTGTAACCTTGCCGCGCCCTCAATACGCAGCCTAACCTTGCCGCGCCTTGAATCGGGGGTTCTTTTTGTTGATGACGTAGACTCGTCCCTTGCGCCGGATGACGCGGCAGTCCTTATCGCGCTTTTTCAACGAGCGCAGAGAATTGCGCACTTTCATCGTCGTCTCCGGTGTTAAACTGGCACGTAAGGCCTGCCGAAAGGGGCGGGAAACTATGCATCGCCCTCAGGGCTGTCAACCACCCTGACTTAGGCCACTGTTCCCGTTGGGGTAAAGCCAGGCCGTGTAAACAGGGCGTAGGACTAGCGTTCGTAGGAGAGGGGTATGGATTTAAGTTTATCCGTCACGCTCACGGTGGTGGTGCTGAGTTTCGCTGTTTTCGGCTTTGCGAATTGGCGCGCGCGCCAGCCGGCCGAGCCGCTCAAGGTCCGGATGATCAACTACCATGTGGTCCAGATGGCCTGTATCGTCGTTATCCTTCTGATGGTAGCGCATTTGATCACGATTTTTGCCGGCCATCCTTTGACCGGCCAGCAGCAGCCCGGCGGATTGTGACAATGATTCTTCACGGCGCTCGCGTGGCAGTTCTGGCGGCGGCTTTCGTGACCCTTGCCGGCACGATGGCCTCTGCTGCCCCTGCTCCAAGAGTCGCGCCGGTGCCCATTGCCGCGCCCGAGGACGAGGCACGGTTCCATGCCTTCATCCGCGACTTCCGCGCCGAGGCGCTGAACGCCGGAATCATGCCCGCGACGTATGACCGCGCAGTCTCGACCATTGACCTCAATCCCAAGGTCGAGGAGCTGAACGAGAAGCAGCCGGAATTCGTGCGGCCGATCTGGGACTATCTCGCCGGTGCGATCACCGATGCGCGCGTGAGCCGCGGACGGGATCAGATGTCGGCGCATGCTCAGCTCTTCGCGCGGCTGCAAGATGGCTATGGCGTGCCGCGGGAAGTCCTCACCGCGATCTGGGGATTGGAAACCGGCTATGGCCAGAACGAGGGCTCGTTCAACCTATTCGAGGCTTTGGCGACGCTCGCCTATGACGGTCCGCGCATGGAATATGGCAGACGTCAGTTCATCGCGGCGTTGAAGATTGCCGAGATCGAAGGCCGCGATCCGACCACCATGACGGGCTCCTGGGCGGGCGCTTTTGGCCATACGCAATTCGTTCCCACGACGTTTCTTGAGCACGCCGTGGATGGCGATGGCGACGGCAAGCGCGATCTGTGGAATTCGCCGGCCGATGCGCTCGCTTCGGCGGCCAATTATCTCAAAGAGTCGGGATGGCAGCCGGGCGAGTCATGGGGAGAGGAAGTGGAGCTCCCCGCGGGCTTCGCCTATGAGCAGGCTGAAGCCAGCTTGCGCAAGCCGATCGCGGAATGGGCGAAGCTCGGCGTGCGCAATGCCGCGGGAGGGTCCTTGCCGGACAGCGCGGAAGAGGCTGCGATTCTGCTCCCGGCTGGGTATCGTGGGCCCGCTTTTCTGGTGCGCAACAATTTCAACGTTATTCTGCGTTACAATTCCGCGACCGCCTATGCGTTGGCGATCGGGCTTCTTTCGGATCGGCTGAAAGGGGCTGGAATCGTTCAGGCGAAATGGCCGGTCGACGAAATCCCGCTGGACGAGGCGAGCCGGACCGCCTTGCAGGAAGGTCTCACGGCTCTGGGCTTTTCGACGGGGGGCGCGGACGGCGTGCTCGGACGCCGCACCCAGCAGGCGATCCGCGACTATCAGAAATCCCGCGGATTGCCGGCGGACGGCTTCGCCACGCCCGCTCTTCTCACGAAGGTCCTCAACGAGCGCGGCGCGACGCCGCAATAGCGTCATTCCGTATACGGATCGTAGGCCCTATGTAACCAGGTCTAGGGGCTCATTCTCAACAGCAGCGAGGTGTGCGGCGTGAGGAACACGACATAGCGCTCATTCGCGGTGCCGAGATTCTGATGCCACCAAACATCGCGCACGCGGCGCGGGCCGTCGATTCCGAGCTGCTGCCATGAAACAGCCACGGCGGCGCTCTGATCGCCGCGATTGAAAAATGCAGCCGCCGTCGATCCGTCCGCCAAAGGTCGCGCCCAAACTTCCGTCGCCCCACTTTGCGAAACGCGCTTTGCCTGCTTGCCCAACGGGTCCTGATCGATGGCGATGACTTCCGCATTCGTCAGAGCGGAGACCGTCTCGCGCGTCATGATGCGCACGTCGTTTCCAAGCATGAAGGGAGCGGCCAGCACCGCCCACAAATTCAACTGCGTACGGTATTCGTCCGGCGTCATCGCGCCATTGCCGGTTTGCAGGAGACCCGGATCGTTCCAATGGCCGGGTCCAGCGAAAGCTTCCTTGCCGTTCTGACTGAAGCCCGCCTCAGTGATGGATTGCCAATTGGGTTCGATATCGGGCCCGGTGCGCCACAGATTGGCGCCGGCCTTCGCACCCCATTGTGCAACATCGAAGGCGCCATTCTGGCTTATGACCAAAGCGATCCCGCGGCCCGACGCGCGCAGAGCTGCCGCCATTTTCTCAAAGGCGGCCTGCTGTTCCGCCTGGGTGCCATAGGTCCCGTCGGCGCCGCACATATCATAGATGAGGTAATCGACTCCCCAGGAAGCGAAGGTCTCCGCGTCTTGGGCTTCATGGCCAAGGCTGCCTTCGAACCCGTTGCAGCTCTTGGCTGCCGCCGAGGTCTGAAGCCCGAATTTCAATCCTTTGGAGTGGATGTAATCGCCGAGCGCCTTCATGTCGGGAAATTTCTCGTTGCCGCGGAGTGCGCCATTGCCATCGCGCATCCCTTGCCAGCCATCGTCGATTTCGACCGTGACATAACCGGCGGTCCGCAGGCCCGCTTCGTCCAGACCCTCGGCCGCCTGGCGGATAACATCGTCCTCGATGTCGGTGCCGAGTTTTTCGCGGCTCGCCCAGCCCATCGGAGGGGTCTTCGCGAGATTGTTCGGCGCCACCTCGCGCAAGGATGATGCTGACGGTGTTGGGACCATGGGAACCGCTGGAAGCGCGCGCGGGGGTGCCGGAAGGCCCTCTGGCGGAGGCGGCGGAGGATTGAGCAGAGCCACAGGCGGCTCGCTCCGTCCGGGAGGGGCGGGGCCGGGCGAGGGTGCAAGAGTTGAGGCCAGCGGCGCCTCCATCGAGCCGGCACGCCGCGCGGTCAGCTTGAAGATGCCTTGGCCCTCATCGAGGCTCACGAGCTCCAGCTCATCGCCGTTCCGCATGCCGCTGTAATGAATGGTGACATAGGGCGCTCCCGGGATGACGAGCGTGAAGGCGATGCTCGTGCCCATCTCCTTCACGTCGAACAATGGCCAATCGTCGGCGCCGACATGCATGGCTCCGCGGTTGCCGGTGAAGACAAGCGCCGCTTCGATAGGAGCCGCCGAACCGGGGCTGGCCTGTTGCGCGGCCCAGCGGCCCTCGAGCGCGCCGGGCGATGCGCTCGCGACATCTCCGATCGGCGGTGGAGCGAGCGCCGGGCGCGGCGGTGCTGCCGGCGTTTCGGGTGGCGGAGGCGGCGCGAGCGCCGCCGAAGGAATCACGGGCTGGAGCGATGCTGTTTGTGATTGCCCATCGCGATGCGCCGTCATGGTGAAGATGCCGTGGCCTTCCTCGGAACTGACCAGGCGCATTTCGTCTCCAGCGCGCGCGCCGGCGTAATGAACCGACACATAGGGGGTACCGGGGATGACCAGCGTGAACGAAAGACTCGTTCCGCTCGCTTTGACGTCGAATAGCGGCAGTTCGTCCGCGCCCATGCGCACGATCCCGGTGACCGCGCCGGCGCCTTCCGTGAAGATGAGGGTCGCAGCAGTGGGAGCGGACTGGCTGGAGTTCGCCTGTTCGCCCGTCCACTGTCCTTCGAATCCGCTTTCGGGCGCGGCGCCCGCCGAGCGAAGCGGGGTGATCGCCGTCAACGCAACGACAATCCATAGACCAAAGCGAAGAAGGGGGCTCATGCTCCACTTTCCATGGTTGTCAGGATATTTTTTCGTCCTAACCCGGAGAAATTCGGGGGAATCCTAGATAGACTGTGTGCATTCCACCACCTCGTGAGGAGTTCCCGATGGCGATTTCCATGTACCGCGCTTCCGTACCGGTCTTTCTGCAATTCCTGCCCGCCATGTCCGCGTGCCTCGACAAGGGGGCTGCCTATGCGGCGGCCAAGAAATTCGACCCTGCGGTCCTGCTGCAGTCGCGGCTTTTCCCCGACATGCTTCCGTTGGTGCGCCAGGTTCAGATTGCCTCCGACTTTGCCAAGAATACCGTTTCGCGTCTCGCCGGGGTCGCTCCGCCGAAATTTGACGATGTCGAGACAACCATCGACCAGCTCAAGGTTCGGATCACCAAAACGCTTGACCACGTCAAAGAGTTCAAGCCCAGCCAGATCGATGGGTCGGAAGACCGTGACATCACCATCCCGATGGGCGACCAGACGCGCAGTTTCAAAGGCGAGAATTACCTAACCGGCTTCGCGCTGCCGAATTTCTTCTTTCACACCACCACGACCTACGCGATCCTGCGCCACAATGGGGTGGAGATCGGCAAAGGCGATTTCATGCGCGCGCCCGGGTAGAAGCGGGCAAAACCTGTTTTACGAATGGTGACCGGGAAGGCTTGAAGCTTAGTATGGTGGATTTGAAGTTCCTAAGATTTGCATTCGCGTTTAGGAATTTCAAATCCGAAAACCACACGAGATTCAATAAATTGCTAGTGTGGGTCTGAATCCGAAATTCGCCTGGAGTGTTGCCCAGGCTATCGCGAATTTCGGATTCGCCACCCTAGCCCGGAATTCATCCACGGTTCAGCTTCGCCATGCGATAAGGTTAGGCTGGCGCTTTGAAAAAGAGCACGGCAGTGAGCATATCTTGCTCTGGCGTGAGCAATGTAGGAGTCGGTTATGCGCAAATCCGCAACGGCAGTTTTCGGAATTGCAACTTTGGGTTTACTTGCCGGCTGCGCCATGCAGCCCGTGGGTCCCACGGTCCGCGTCTTCCCCGCTCCCTACAAGCCTTTCGAAGTGTTTCAGCAGGATCAATATGAATGCGGCCAATATGCCAGCAGCCAGGTCGCCGGCATGGCGGATCGAGCCAATAATCGCGCGCTCGGCAGCGCAGCCATCGGAACGGCGCTCGGCCTCGCCCTCGGGGCGGCGACGGGCGACGGCCATGCCGCGACCTTTGGCGCGGTCTCGGGCGCAGCCATCGGCGGCACCATCGGCGCGGATCAATCCGAACGCGCTGGCTTCAGCCTGCAGCGCCGTTACGACATCGCCTTCGCGCAATGCATGTATTCCAGGGGCAACCAGGTGCCGGGCTTCCAGCGTTCTGCCGCGCCTCCTCCCCCGCCGCCGGATGGGCCGGGGCCGGGCGTGCCCGTGCCGGGCGGACGTAACGGTTAAGCTCAAGCTTTCCGGTTGACCTCTTTGCGCTTCGTGATTTCCACGGAGACGTTCTCGCGCAAATGGACCCTGCGATTGCCGCGCCGTTCGGTCACGAAAGCGCGAAGGGAGCCATGAATTTTCCGTAAGGCGTCTTGAACCGCCGAGGTCGATTCCTAGCTAAGGCGCAACCGATGAGGCCGGGGGCAAAAGCGCCCTCTCAACTCGTACCCGTGGCTCCAAGGAGAATGTGGCTATGAGTTTCGAGAACGATAGCTAGCCCTCAGCGGAGCCGCAAGAAACCGCGGTTTCAATCGGCACTTTCGATCAGCAAGCGCGCCATGCGAGTGGCCGCGCAAGAACGGCATAAGGAAAGGAGAGACACCCATGGAAAAGCGATATCTGAAATTGCTGTCGGGATTTTTTGGCGGAGTGGCGATCGGCCTCTTCTTGGGCGGCGCAGTGTTCGCGGCCGATCTTTCGGCGGACAGTTTGAAATTTGCAGCCGGCGTGACCAAGGCCCCGGAGGGTTTTGAGACGCCCGGCACCACTTACGTCGTCGCCAATCCCACCAACGTGTTCGCCAATCATTTCTATTTCGACTCGAAAGTCACCGGCGAACTGAAGCGCGGCGAGCACGTCCAAGCCCTCGCGAAGGTCAAGGGCTATGACTGGGTTCTCGTCGGAAAGAATGGGATGGGCATCGGTTATGTTCCGATTTCGATGCTCGCGCCCGAAAACCAATATCGCTCATAATCGCGATTGGAAGGGAGGCAGTGATGAAGGCGTTTGTAACGCTGTCGACTCCATTGATTGCGGCGGCGGTTTTGTTTGGAGCGAACTACGCTGAAGGTGCAGATGCCAATCTCAGCGGCAACTATAAATGCGGCCCCGACGCGAAGGCCTGCCAATGGTCCGGCTCGACTTTCACAATTGCGCAAACGGGAAAGAATCTGGAGATCAAGAACGACAAGGGCGCTGCGGGAACGGGCACCTTGACGAGTGAGATCTCTGTGAGCGCGGGACCGCCCTGGAACATGCTGGGCGTGATCTCCGATGGCAACCGTGTGATCGACTGGTCCAACGGCACCGTGTGGCGCAGACAATAATTTACGTAGCCGCAAATTCACGAGCCTAGAGCGCTTTCGCAATTCCAAAGGCGGGGGCGCTCTAGGCCAAAATCTTGCCCTTTGTGCGCGGCCCCGTCAGCCCGACGGCGGCCGCCACAAGCAGCCAGCATGCGGCGATGTACACGA
>DASQIQ010000335.1:0-6023 GCA_035631495.1 Micropepsaceae bacterium | reverse complement strand
TGCCGGGCCAGGATGCGTTCCGCGAAATCTCGTCCTGTTCTAATTGCGGTGACTTCCAGGCGCGGCGCATGAATGCGCGCTATCGCCCACAAGCCGAAAAGGCCACGCGCTTCGTGCATACGCTCAACGGCTCGGGCCTTGCGGTGGGACGCACACTCGTGGCGGTCCTGGAAAATTATCAGCAGGCGGACGGTTCGATCCTGATCCCCGAAGCTCTGAGGCCCTATATGGGCAGCCTCGACCGGATAGCGCCCTGATGGCGCGCAAATCGAGCAAGAAGCTCCGCATCCTGGTCTCGAACGATGACGGGGTTCACGCGCCCGGCCTTGCCGTCGCCGAAAAAATCGCCCGCACTTTGTCGGACGACATCTGGGTGGTGGCGCCCGAGACCGAGCAATCCGGCGCGTCGCACTCGCTGACCTTGACGCTTCCGTTGCGGCTGCGCCAAGCGGGGCATCAGCGCTTCGCTTTATCGGGCACGCCGACCGATTGCGTGATGATGGCGGGCATCCACATCATGAAAGACCAACTGCCGGATCTGGTGATCTCCGGCGTCAATCGCGGCTTCAATGTCGCGGACGATGTCACCTATTCGGGCACGGTGGCCGCTGCCATGGAGGGCGCGGTGCTCGGCATCCCTTCCATTGCCATGAGCCAGGCCGTCGGCGGGCGGGAGGACGAGGCCGCGATCTTTGCCTGCGCGGAGAAACATGGTCCGCCGCTGCTGAAACGGCTGGTCGACATCGGCTGGCCCGAAGGCGTGCTGCTCAATGTCAATTTTCCGCCGCTGCCCGCCAGCAAGGTGACGCGTGTCGTGGTCTCGTCCCAAGGACAGCGGGACCAATCGATGCTGCGCCTGGACGAGCGCGTGGATGCGCGCGGCCGCACCTATTTCTGGGTCGGGTTCAAGCGCATCTTCACCGACCCCGAGCGCGGCACGGACCTGCACGCCATCGCCGAAGGCTGCATCTCGGTGACGCCGCTCCATATGGATCTGACCGAGCATCGCGAAAGACAGCGCCTGTCGGAACATCTGGAAGGGTCGCTCGCAGCTCTGGCGCGCGGGCCGCGCAAGAACTCCGCCGTCGTCAAGCCGCGCAAGAAAAGCAGCGGACGGGTGCGGCGCGCCGCCAAGGGTTAATGCTTTCTGAATCTCGAAGGTTAGGAATTGGCTAACCATTGTCGATGATTATCGGGTCCCGGATTCAGCTTTCGCTAACGCTTTGCGAATGGGACGCGACTTCGATGACCGAGCAACGCATCTACGGTTTTACGCCTCGCGGATTTGCGCCGATTTTGCTGCCGCTGTTCCTCGCGGGCTGCGCGGGCGACGAGAAACCCTCGCAGGCTGTTGCGTACACTCCGGCGCCCGCGTCCTATTTCACCGTCAAACTGCGCCCCGGCGATTCCCTTTCCGAAGTCGCCCAGCGCTATGATGTGAAGAAGGAGGACCTTCTGGCGCTCAATGAAATCCCCAAGCAGGACAGAATCATCGTCGGCAGGGATTTGCGCGTGCCCGCCTATGGCCACTATCGCGAAGAACGCGTGACGCGGCCCGCTTCGGTATCGCGCAGCGAACTCCCGCCGGTTGCGCAAATGCGTGCGAAACGCACCCCGGCGCAGAGCCAAGCTGCTATTCCCATCCCCAAGCCACGGCCTGACGATGCGGAGCCGGCGCAACAAGCCTCTTGGTTCGACTACGACTGGCTGCATTCGTTTACCAGCACGCAAAGCGCGGCCGATGCTGCCAGCGCGCCCAAATTGCTCTGGCCGGTCCAGGGGAAAATCATCTCGAATTTTGGCGCGAATGCGTCCGGGGAACGCAATGACGGCATCAATATTCTGGCCTCCCGTGGGACTCCCGTCCATGCCGCGGCTCCAGGGACCGTGGCCTATGTCGGCGAAGAGCTGAAGAATTACGGCAAGCTGGTGCTGATCCGGCACGAGGATGGCTATGTCACCGCCTATGCGCATTCCGACGCGGTGACCGTGAGCGTCGGCGATAGAGTCGCGCGGGGGCAGACAATCGGTTATGCGGGTGCGACCGGAGATGTCAGCCAGCCGCAGCTGCATTTCGAGCTTCGCCAGGGCACCAAGCCGCTCGATCCCAGACCCTATCTCGTCGCGTCCAAGTAGCGAAGAATCAGTCCAGCGTCTTGCCCAATGCGCCGGCCAGATCCTGGATGAATTGCCAGGCGACGCGTCCGGAGCGCCCGCCGCGTCCGGCCGCCCAGGCAATCGCCCGTTCGCGTAAGGCGTCGGGCTTCAGCTTCAGATTGAAGTATTCCGCGTAACCCACGACCATGGCTAGATATTCGTCCTGGCCGCATTGATGAAAGCCGAGCCATAGGCCAAACCGGTCGGAAAGCGAGACCTTCTCCTCGACCGCCTCGGAAGGGTTGATCGCGGTGGAACGCTCGTTCTCCATCATGTCCCGCGGCATCATGTGACGGCGGTTCGAAGTGGCATAGAACAGCACATTGGCGGGGCGGCCTTCGACGCCGCCCTCAAGCGCGGCTTTCAGCGATTTGTAGCTGGTGTCGTCGCGATCGAACGACAGATCATCGCAGAACAGCAGGAAGCGTCGGTCTATCGGCCTGAGCCGGCGCAGCAGTAGCGGCAAGGAGACGATGTCTTCGCGATGGATCTCGATCAATGCGAGATGTCCAGGCGGGTTTTGGCGGTTCACTTCCGCGTGCACGGCTTTGACCAGCGAGCTCTTGCCCATGCCCCGGGCGCCCCAAAGAAGCGCATTGTTAGCGGGGAGCCCGGCGGCAAAGCGCCTGGTGTTTTCGTAGAGCGTGTCGCGGGCGTTCTCGATGCCCTTCAGCAGCGCCAAGGGAAGCGCCGCAACCTGCGCCACGGGCATCAGGCGTGCTTCCTCGGCCTCCCAGACGAAGACATCGGCCGCTTCCGCCATCGCGGCCCCGCTCTCTGCACGCGGGTTGCGCCTCTCAAGCGCCCCTGCGATTCGCTCCAAGAGCTCCTCGATCCTGGCAAAATCCTTGCTCATAAGGCTCCGTAACCCGGGCTTGCTGCCGTTGCAAAGGAGGGCCCCAAGGCTATATTGGCTATATTCCGCCTGGGCTAGTTGAAAGAGCCCCAAGAGATAGCAAAATGAATCTGAACGACCCCTTTATTTCTACCATGGTGCCTTTGCTCCTGCTCTTTGGCATCTTCTATTTTCTTCTGATCCGGCCGCAGCAGCAGCGCATCAAGACCCACCAGCAGATGGTGGAAGCGGTCCGGCGCGGCGATACGGTCGTGACGGCCGGCGGGCTGATCGGCAAAGTGGCCAAGGTCAAGGACGATGGCGAGCTCATGGTCGAGATTGCCGACAATGTGCAGGTTCGGGTGCTGAAGAGCACGCTGACCGAAGTGCGGGCCAAGAGCGGCGAGAAGGCCGAGGCTTGACCTAGTGTCGTGGTTCCGAAGTTCGCTAAACCATCGATATCGGGCGCTTGGCGAACTTCGGAACCAAAACGACACTAGGATTCAATGATTTGCTAGTGTCCTTTCATTCCGAAATTCGCCAGGAGCGTTATATAGAGATGAAGCGAATTTCGGAATCGGGACACTAGGTTGCGGCGAGAGCCGCCAAGAGGACTCCCATGATCTATATCGGCCGCTGGCAAACCATCACCGTCCTTAGCATCCTTCTGTTCGGATTCCTCTTCGCCTTCCCCAATTTCGTCCCCGACGGCGTACGGGGCGCGATGCCTGGCTGGCTTCCCAAATCCACCATCAATCTCGGCCTCGATCTGCAGGGCGGCTCCTATCTGCTGCTCGAGGTGGACATGCCCGGCGTGGTGAAAGAGCGGATGGAAACGATGCGCGGCGATATTCGCGCGGCTCTCCGGCGCGCCCGCCCCACGATCAACTACACGGGTCTCGACGCCGCACGGGAATCCGTCAGCATCCATGTCGCGGACCCCGCTCAGCTCGAGGCGGCGCGCAAGATCCTGCAAGATATCGCTTCGCCGCCCGGGACGTTCCTCGGCCTTGGCTCTGCGGAATACGATATGACCGATGACGGGCAGGGCAATTTCAACTTGCGCATGTCGCCGGCCTATCAGCGCCAGATGCAGTCGCAGATCGTCAGCCAGTCCATCGAAGTGGTGCGGCGGCGCATCGATGCGCTCGGAACGCGCGAACCGACCATCCAGCAGCAGGGGACCGACCGCATCCTGGTGCAGGTGCCGGGCCTCAAAAACCCGGAAGAATTGAAACGCGTGCTCAGCACCACGGCGAAAATGACGTTCCGCCTGGTTGACGCGAACGGCAATGTCCAGGACGCTTTGAAGGGCCGTGTGCCTCCCGACGACGAGCTGCTCTACGAAACCGACAAAGCGGGTCAGCAGACCAACCCCTATCTGGTCCAGCGCCGGGTGATGGTCTCGGGTGACCGCCTGGAAAGGGCAAGTTCCGGGTTCGACTCGCGCGGAGGCGAGCCGGTGGTGAATTTCGTCTTCGACACCCGCGGTGCGCGCGAGTTCGGCGATGTGACCAAGACCAATGTCGGCCGGCCCTTCGCCATTGTCCTGGACAACAAGGTGATCTCGGCGCCCGTGATCCGCGAGCCCATTCTTGGCGGCTCGGGACAGATTTCGGGCAATTTCACCCTCGAGACCGCCAACGACCTTTCCATTCTGCTCAATGCCGGCGCGCTGCCGGCCGCTCTCACCGTGATCGAGGAGCGCACGGTCGGCGCGGAGCTGGGCGCGGATTCGATCCAGGCCGGCAAGCTCGCCGCCCTCGGCGGGCTGGTGGCGGTGGTGACCTTCATCATTCTGACCTACGGCCTGTTCGGGGTGTTTGCCACCGTCGCGCTGGCCGTGAATATGGTCCTGCTGATCTCGGTTCTCACCGCGTTGCAGGCGACGCTGACCCTTCCCGGCATCGCCGGCATGGTGCTCACCATGGGCATGGCGGTCGATGCCAATGTGCTGATCTATGAACGTATTCGCGAGGAGATGCATGGGGGTAAGACGGTCATCGCCGCCATCGATGCCGGCTTCCGCCGGGCGACGGCGACCATCACCGACACCAACATGACGCACGTCATTGCCGCAGCGATCCTTTATGCGGTGGGTACAGGACCCGTGCGCGGCTTTGCCGTGACGCTCGGTCTGGGGGTCATCACCTCCTTCTTCACCGCCGTCATGGTGACACGACTGATCGTCGTGACCTGGCTCAGGCGGATGAGGCCCAAGGCGCTGGTGCTCTAGAAGGGCTAGGGTTGCAGCAAATCCACAGCGCCCGCCCATATCGCGGGCCGGCTCTGCTTTTCGTATTGCAATCCCGCCGAATGGTATAATTTCGCAGCAATTATAAGAAGGGGCGCGAGGGGATAAACATGATAGCGAGCATTCTCTCCAATCTTCGGAACACGGTGATTGCGGGCTTCGTGCTCGCCTTTGTCGTGTTCCTGATCTATCTCACCCAGACCGAATTCAACAATTACGTTTTCTGGCCGTTCCTGGTGCGCTGGTTCCACATTCTTTCCGGGATCATGTGGATCGGGATGCTGTGGTATTTCAATTTCGTCCAGACGCCGACCATGCCCAAGATCCCCGACGAGCTGAAAGGGGGCGTGTCGCGCTTCATCGCGCCGCAGGCGCTGTTCTGGTTTCGCTGGGGCGCCATGGCGACGATCGGCTTCGGGCTCATTCTGGCGGCGCTGAACGGCTATCTGCTGCCCGCCATCACGTTGGATGCGATCGAGGGCTTCATCGATCTCAAAGTGATCCTGATCGGCATCGGCATGTGGCTTGGCAGCATCATGTGGTTCAATGTCTGGTTCATCATTTGGCCGAACCAGCAGAAGGCGTTGAACATCGCCAACGCCTATCCGGATTTGCCGGCCGCCGAAAAGGCCAAGGCTGCGCGCACGGCGGGTCTATTCTCGCGCACCAATACGATGTTGTCGGTACCCATGCTGTTCTGCATGGTTGCAGCACCGCACCTGGCATAGGTGCGTCCCCGGGGGGTGCGACAGGGCCGCTCGTCCGGGCGGCCCTGTT
>DASQIQ010000334.1:0-2658 GCA_035631495.1 Micropepsaceae bacterium | reverse complement strand
CCCTGTTTGCGTGGGCCTCTTTGGCCGAATAGGCCGAAATTATGAGGGGTTTAACACCCGATAAAGTCAACTACAAGATTTGGTGCAGAGCGGGTTTTTGAGGCGAATTCGGACACACAAAATCAACGAATTCGGGCAGTAACCCTGGACCCGGGAGCCGAACCAGCGCAGCGTCCTGCCGAGGTGCCTTTTCGCCAAAAATGGCGACCGGCTGGCACAATGAGGATCCGCGCAATGCTCGCTCGCCCAGGCCAAATTATCTATTCCGGGGAGTAGTCTGTGGTCTACGCCCTCAACGCTGGGATCGGCCTGATCTTCGCTTGGACGCTCTATCGGCTGTTGCAGCAATTGGGGCGCGGCCTGAGGGTGGGAAACATCAAAGGGGCATGGGCGCACAAAGGAGTCGCCATTCGCCGCAGTTCCGAACCTCTGATGTATTGGATGTGGGTGTTTGCGCTTGGCGCCGGAGCGGCCGTGTTCGCGCTTCTGCTTGGCGGTCTCGTCTCGCAGTGGATTTCAAGAGGCCCTGTTTAGCGGATCGGAGGAGCGTAGAGCAGGCCGCCTTCGGTCCATAAGCGGCTCAAGCCCCGCGGCAGTTTCGCCGCGCTTTTGGCGCCAAGATTGCGCTCGTAGATTTCGCCGTAATTGCCGACATCTCGGACAATGGCATAGCTCCATGCGGCATGCAGGCCCGCCGATCCCATCGGCGGCGCGGCGAAGAAAAACCTAACATCCGGATCATCGCTTGTGCGCATGCGCGCGACATTGGCGCTATTCACGCCCAACTCTTCGGCATTGACAGCTGCGAAGATCGCCCAGCGCACGACATCGAAGAACTGATCGTCGCCCTTGCGCAGCAACGGCGCCAACGGCTCTTTGGAAATCTGCTGCGGCAGGATGACAAAATCGTCCGGGTGCGGAGCTTTTCCAATGAGCGCTTCGGCAAGCTCCGAGGCGTCCGCCGTCATCGCATCGCACTCTCCGGCGAGAAACGCGTCTTCCGCCTCGGCACGCCGCGTCTTCACCACCGCCTTCAGCGTGAGATTGCGTTGGCGGAAATAGTTGCGCAGGCCGCCGAGGAAGCCGGCATCCGTCGACACGCAAATATTTCTTCCCGAAAGCGCATCGGGATTGGCGATGCCAAGTTTCTTCGGCACCAGGAAGCCTTGGCCGTCATAGAGCACGATGGGACCGAAGCGAAGCGTGCCCGCGACCTCGCGCCCGAATGTCTGAGTCAGTCCGCGCAAGACCAGATCGATGTCGCGGTCTTTCAGAAAATTCTCCACGGTGTCGATTGGCTTGAAAGCGATCTTTGTCGCATCGCCGAAAATTGCGGCGGCAACCGCCCTGCAGATGTCCACGTCGAAACCGCGCCAGACGCCATTGGCACCCCGCTGGGAAAAGCCCGGGACATTCGCGCCGACGCCGCAGGTGAGGAACCCCCGCTGCTTGACCGCATCGAGCCGTTCTCCGGCCTTTCCCGGCCCGCTTGTCAGGAGAAACAGGAAAGCGCCAAGCGCCGCCGCCAGGGCTTTGGTCAATGCCAGGTTTCTCGGCAAGTTGCGTGCTCTCCCAAGGCCCGAGCCTCATGCGAGGTGGAGGGCGAACCATCCCGATGATAAAGAGGTGAGGTGATGGATCAAGCTTTCCCCCCAAAGAGAGGGTGCGCGCCCCGGCGATGGCACCGCAGGGGCTTTCTGAAAGCCGCGGTCTCGGCCGCCTCCATGGCGGCAAGCCCGGCGACTCTGCGCGCCGCGGCCCGCGTGGGCCCGGAGACGATCCTTGTCGTGGGAGCGGGGCTCGCCGGGCTTTGCGCCGCCTACCGGCTGCGCGAGGCCGGAAAGCGGGTGATCGTGATCGAGGCGCGCCCGGTTCCCGGCGGCCGCGTGCGCACTTTGCGCGGCTATTTCGATGACGGGATCTATGCCGAGCTGGGGGCTGCCCGTATCGCCGAAAGCCACGAATATGTGCTGACCTGGCTCAACGAATTGGGGCTTTCCCTCACGCCCTTCGCCCCTGCGGGAGCAAGCATCCAGGTGCTGGGCACGCAACGGGCCCGCAGCGACGACGAGGCCGCCCGCGAGCGTCTTGCGCCGGACCTTCACAGAGACGAGCGCGGCCTTTCCTCGGGCGAATTGCTGCGCAAATACACCGAAGGCGTGCCCGACGAACTCGGCCATGCCGATGTCGATCTATCTCAGCCGCGCTGGCGGGAATTCGACGCCGTGACCTGGCCCGCCTGGCTGGCGGCGCGCCGCGCAAGCAAAGGGGCCATTCAGCTGATGATGCTGGGCGGGGATTCGAGCACATTCTCGGCGCTCTTCCTGCTGCAGCAGATCATGCTGCACCGCGACCTGCGGCAATACCACAAGATCGCGGGTGGCATGGATTTGCTTCCGCGCGGCATCGCGGCGCGATTGACCGATGCCATTCGCTACAATTGCGAGCTGGTTCGCCTCGAGCGCAGCGGCACAAGCGTGCGTGCCATCTGCAAACAGGATGGCCGGATGGACAGGATTGCCGGCGACCGAATCGTCTTGGCGATTCCCTTTTCCATGCTCAAGCGCGTGGCTCTCGATCCGCTCTTTTCACCGGCTAAAATGAGTATCCTCGCTGAGCTCTCTTATTACCCAGGGACGCGCTTCCTGCTGCAGACAA
>DASQIQ010000333.1:0-2641 GCA_035631495.1 Micropepsaceae bacterium | reverse complement strand
ACCATCACCAAGGACGGCGTCACCGTCGCAAAAGAAATCGAGCTGAAGGACGGCCTCGAGAACATGGGCGCGCAGATGGTGCGTGAAGTCGCCTCCAAGACGTCCGACGTCGCGGGCGACGGCACCACCACCGCCACTGTTCTCGCCCAAGCGATTTACCGCGAGGGCGTCAAGACGGTCGCGGCCGGGGCCAACCCGATGGCGATGAAACGCGGCATCGAGAAATCGATCAGCGTGATCTGCGGCGAAATCGACAAGAAGACGGGCGAGCGCGGCAAGGGCGAGCTCGACAAGCTGTCGAAGCCGGTCACGGGCGACATGATTGCCCAGGTCGGCACGATCTCCGCCAACAACGACGAGACCATCGGCAACATCATTGCCGCCGCCATGAAGAAGGTCGGCAAGGATGGCGTCATCACCGTCGAAGAAGCCAAGACCATGGAAACGCAGCTCGACGTGGTCGAGGGCATGCAGTTTGACCGCGGCTACCTCTCTCCTTACATGGTTACCGATCCCGAGCGGATGGAAGCGGTCATGGAGAACGCCTTCATCCTGATCCACGAAAAGAAGATCAGCTCGATGAAGGACCTGCTCCCGCTGCTCGAACAGATCGCCAAGGCGGGCAAGCCACTGCTCATCATCGCGGAAGACGTCGAGGGTGAGGCGCTGGCCACGCTGGTGGTCAACAAGCTGCGCGGCACGCTGCAGGTTTGCGCCGTGAAGGCGCCGGGCTTCGGCGACCGTCGCAAAGCCATGCTGCAGGATATCGCCATCCTGACCGGCGGCAAGGCCATCACCGAAGATCTCGGCATCAAGCTCGAGAACGTGCAGATGTCGGATCTCGGCCAAGCCAAGAAGCTCACCATCGACAAGGACAACACGACCATCGTCGAAGGCAAGGGCAAGCACTCGGAAATCGAAGGCCGGGTGAAGGAAATCCGCAGCCAGGTCGACAAGACCACCTCGGACTACGACCGCGAGAAACTCCAGGAACGCCTGGCGAAACTCGTGGGCGGAGTCGCGGTGATCAAGGTCGGTGCGGCCACCGAAACCGAAATGAAGGAAAAGAAAGCCCGCGTGGAAGACGCGATGCATGCGACGCGCGCAGCCGTGGAAGAAGGCATCGTCCCGGGCGGCGGTGTCGCCCTGGTGCGCTGCATTCCGGCGCTCGACAAGCTCAAGCTGGAAGGCGATGAGCAAATCGGCGTCAACATCGTGAAGCGCGCGCTGGAAGAACCTCTGCGTCAGATCGCCGGGAATGCCGGTGAAGAAGGCGCCGTGGTTCTGGGCAAGGTCGAAGAATCGAAGGAAGCGAACTACGGCTACAACGCGCAATCCGACGTGTACGAAGACCTGGTCAAGGCGGGCGTGCTCGACCCGACCAAGGTAGTTCGTACCGCGTTGCAGAACGCCGGTTCGATCGCCTCGCTGATGCTGACCACGGAAGCGCTGGTTTCGGAGATTCCGGAAGAGAAGAAGAACTCTCCGATGCCGGGCGGCCACGGCGGCGGCATGGGCGACATGTACTAAAGACCGCTGTCAGCTCTCAGCTGTCAGTCGTCAGTAAGACCAAGGCCTCGCTCGCAAGAGCGAGGCTTTTTTGTTGCTTGTGTAGGGGCTGGCGCCCCCGCCCGGTCGTCTCATCCCAGCATTCGCTCCGGGACCTCGAACCAACGCGCCGTCACGGCTCCGAAGATAAAGCCGCCGATGTGAGCCACGTATGCCACCCCGCCCGTCTGCACGTGCGCCACCGCGCCAGCGTCGAAGAGCTGAATCACAAACCACACGCCGATCAAGAGCGCCGCCGGGATGAACTTGATCCGCCCGAACACAAATATGAACAGGAGCGTGCGAATCTGATCACGCGGATAAGTCACCAGAAACGCGCCCATCACCGCTGCGATAGCGCCACTGGCGCCGAGGTTGGGCACGGCGGAATGCCGATCAGCGACAACCTGAGCCCCCATGGCCACCAGCCCGCCAAGCAGGTAGAAAACCAGATACCGTCCCCGGCCCATCGCATCCTCGATCTCGGGACTGAAGGCCCAGAGGAAGATCATGTTGCCGATGATGTGCGACCAGCTGCCGTGCAGGAACATCGCCGTCAGAATCGTGATCCAGTGATGACCGGACGTGATTTGCGCGGGAATCACCGACCACTGCATGACGAACGCATCGCCGCCAACAATCTCCATCACAAAAACGCACACATTCACCACAATGATGCCGGCGGTAACAACCGGGAAGCGCGCCGGCCGTCGGGACGCATCGCCTAACGGAATCACGCCTGCCATTGTCTTCCTCCCTTCCCGCGATCAACAGGACGCTTCAACGGACACACCAATCCCGGGATCCTGAATCCCTACCCCGCCCTGGCGCGGCGGTTCTTCGTCAGAGGTTGCCGCGACCCGCTAGGCAGCCATCTTCCGCGAGGGCGAGACCATCTCCGTGACCTTGCGTACCGCCAGCGAGAGCATGACCCGGGTAACGCCGCTGATAATCATGCTCACACCCACCAGCGTGCCGATCGCCCAGGCGGAACTCGATGGCCATTGCCCGTAGATCATCCCTCCCAGGAACAGTGTGATGATCCCATCGAGCAGCAGCCAACTCGACCCTTCGACCGAGCGCACCTTGAAAA
>DASQIQ010000332.1:0-6348 GCA_035631495.1 Micropepsaceae bacterium | reverse complement strand
CCCCCCGAAATGCAAATGATGTAGACTGACTCTTGGCTATTCCGCACCAATGCGGAACCGGGGAGGGAACTGCCATGAAAAAACTGTTCGCCGCGCTTTTGTTGCTTCCGCTTGCTCAAAGCACAGCTTTTGGTCCGGCCGCTCAGGCCGCTCAAGCCCCTGCCGCCGGTCAAGGTGGTGGCGGCAACGCCGCGGCTCTCACGGGCAATGCCGCGAACGGAAAGATGTATTGGGACAGCAACCTGACCGCCTGCAAGAACTGCCATGGCGGCTTGGGCGAAGGCGCGTTCGGGCCCGATCTTGCGGGCCGCGGATTGAACACGGTGCAGGTCCTGCGCGCGGTGCGCCAGCCTTGGGGAATCATGCCGAGGTTCAACGGCACGCAGATTAGCGGTCAACAGGCGGCCGACGTCGCAGCGTATTTTGCCGGCATGCCCAAGGTCGCCACGCCGGGCAAATGGCGGTTCGAAGCCAAGGCAGGCGATCCCGCTGGACTTCGCAGGCTTATCAACATGGGTTGTGCGCAATGCCATAGCCCGCAGTTCCAAGGCCCGCGCGGGAATATGGGCGCGACCAATATGAGCTTCGATGACTTCGAGAACCTGGTCTACAACCACACCACCGCGATCCACCAACTCAGAATCTCGCGTGGCGGAAATGCCAACGGCAACGTCGACATGGGCGATTACAATCGCGAGCGCGTGACGCCCGCGACGCTGCGGCAGATCTACAATTGGGCCCGCGACGATATCGGATTCCGCGCTCCCATGGTGGCGCAGATCAGCAAACCTCAGATGGGCCCGACCGGCGCGTCCTATACCGTCAGCGTCACCAATGGCGGCATCCAAGGCAGAGGTATCATCGCCGAAGGCGTGAATGTCAGCCTCGTCGTTCCCGCGGGCACGAATGTGGTCGCGGCCAACGGCCCCGGCTATCAGGGAACCCATATGGACGGCGGAAATATGGTCGCCACATGGGTGCTGCCGCGCAGCGCTCCGGGCGACAAGGCCGACCTTACGATCACGCTCTCCAAGGCGGGAACGGCGCAGGACAATCTGCGCGGCAACATCAAATGGGCGAAGCCCGGACCGCGCCAGGGTCAGAATGCGGATGTGGTGAATATCAACCCGCCGGCGGCCTGATTTTTTGCCGAAGTCACAAAGCCGGCCTCCTTTAGGAGGCCGGCTTTCTTTCGTCCGGAAGAATCTTCGTCTTATTGGGGTAATTCGCTAGGCTGAACCCGCGAGCATGACGGGAGTGGTTCCATAGTGCGCAACGTGGTTCGGTCGAGCGTCTGGGGTTTCGTGGCGTGCCTCGCTTGCGCCTCACTGCCGGTTTGGCCAGGTTATGGAACCGAGAGGTCTGCATCGCAAACCGGTCAGGCCGCCCCGATGCCCGATTTTTCAGGGGTGTGGGCCCGGTCGACCTTCGGTTGGGAGTTGCGGTCTTCCGGTCCCGGTCCTTTGAAGAATCTCAAACGCCGCCCCAATGGCACCAGCGACCAACAGACTCTGGTGGGCGATTACATGAGCCCGATTCTCACGCCCCGCGCGGCGGGAATCGTGAAACAGCACGGCGAAATATCACTGGCCGGACAGGCCTTTCCCGATCCCTCGAACCAGTGCGCGACCATGGCCCCGCCCTATATCTTGCGGATCAACGAGATGGAGATGGTCCAGCAGCCCAATATGGTGACCATCCTGTACATGCAGGACCACCAGTTCCGCCGTATACGGATGAACGACTCACACCCCAAGGACGTGGTTCCTTCGTGGCATGGCGATTCCGTCGGTCATTATGAGGGCGACACGCTGGTGGTCGACACGGTGGGGATCAAGATCGGCCCCGCCTCCATGGTGGACATGTACGGCACGCCTCATAGCGAGCAGCTCCATGTCGTGGAACGGTACCGCATGGTCGACGGGGATGTGGCCAAGGCATCCAGCGCGCTCAACGACAAGGAATATGGCCGCGCCGACGGACCGGCCGCCGACGGCGTATTTGTCGATTACGCGTACAAGGGCAAAGGGCTGCAGGTTCAGTTCACCGTCGAGGACCCGGTGATGTTCACGACGCCCTGGTCGGGCTCTGTCACCTATTTGCGGGCCGCGAATGAGTGGGAAGAACGCGTCTGTGCCGAGAACACTTTCGAATATTATTCCGGCAAAGACACCGGGGTTCCCCATGCCGACAAACCGGATTTTTAGGTAGTGTTCTGACGGAGCAGCGGCGCACCGATGATATCTTTTGAAGTGTTCGTGCTTGTGATTACGGTCTTGGGAGGCGCGCTAGCTATAGTTGTCACAAAATATCAAAGGCGATTGAGCTGGCCGTGGGCTATTGGAACCGGCGTGGTGTCGGCTCTCGTCATACTGGTAGCTTCCTATTGGGGTTGGAATTCAAATTAGGACACTACCGATTTTAGGCGGGCTTCGTGGAGTTCCACGCGCAACAAAGGACACAGCAACGATGAAACGAGTCATTCTCCGGACGTTCGCCTGTCTTGCCGCGTCGATTCTCGCCGCCGCGAATATTTCAAGCAGCGTGCAAGCGCAGACGCCGCAGAAAAAAGAAGGCTACAGCGAATCCTTCCGCGGCAGTGAGCGCAACAACGAGAGCTTTCAGAAGATTGCGCCCTTCAAGGTCTTTGACAATTTGTACTATGTCGGGCCGGGTTTCGTGTCGGTCTGGCTGATTTCGACGCCGCAGGGCGCCATCCTGGTCGATACGGCGCAAGAACCCTATGTCTATCACGTGATCGACAGCATCAAGAAGGTCGGCTTCGACCTGAAGGACATCAAATACATCATCCTCACCCATGGCCATATCGACCATTTCGGCGGCGCCGCGCGCATTCAGGAATTGTCAGGCGCGCGCGTGGCATCGCTCGATGAGGATTGGCAGATGATCGAGACGGCCGGCATGACCCCCGGCAGGGGCAACGCGGCGCCGCCGCGCGTGCCCAAGCGCGACATGGTCCTGAAGGAAGGCGATACGCTGACCTTGGCGAACACCACGCTGAAATTCTACAAGCACCCGGGCCATACGCCGGGCTCCCTGTCCGCCGAATTCACCGTCTATGACAATGGCGCGCCGCACAAAGCCTTTATCTTGGGCGGACCGGGCCCGCGAGATGGCGTTCGCGGCGGCGAGCAGTTCCTGGACAGCATGAATCGCGTCGCCCAGATTCCCGGCATCGAAGTGGCGGTGAATGTCCATTCCTGGTTGACCTCCTATCCCTATCCCAATGGAGGCATCCTGGAACGCGCCCAGAAACTGGCGCAGCGCAAGCCCGGCGAACCGAATGTTTTTGTCGATCCGGATTCCTGGCGTCTCTGGGTCAAACAGGCTCAGGAGGGCGCGGCAAAGAATCTCGAGGACGAAAAGCGTAAAGCCGCGGCGAAATAAGCGCGCGTCTCAGCCGAGCATCTTGGAGACCATTTCGTAGAGGTTGGCGGACAGGCCTCGCCCTGACGCGATGAGTTCAAGCTCGCCGCGCATCAGACGCTGGCGCTCGGAATCGTAGCGCCGCCAGGCCTCGAACGCAGCCGCCATGCGCGCCGCCGTCTGCGGATTGATGGCGTCGAGCGTCTGCACCACCTCGCGCACCAGCCGGTAGCCGGCGCCGGATCGATCATGGAAACGAAGCGGGTTGCCCATTGCGAAGGCCCCGATCAGCGCGCGTACGCGATTGGGGTTCTTCAGGGAAAACACCTTATGGCTCATCAGAGACCGCACCCGCTCCGCCGTGTCGCGCCGTGGCGACATGGCCTGCAGGCCCATCCACTTATCGAGCACCAGGGGATCGGCCTGGAATCGATTGTGAAAATGCGCGAACGCCGCGTCCCGGCGGGGGCTGCCCATGCGCGCCAGCGCGGCCAAGCCGGCGGTCATCTCCGTCATATTGGTGGCCGCGCGGTAATGGTCATCGGCGCGCACCGCCGCGCCCTCGTCATCTGCCGCGGTGAGAAAGCGCAAGACGGAGTTGCGCAGCGACCGCCGCCCTGCGGACATGGCGTCGGGGCTGAAGGTGGCGCGCGATTCCAGCCTGCCGTAAAGCGCCGTCAGCGCTGGGCCATGAGCCTCGGCAATCTTCCCGATGAGAGCATTGCGCGCCTGATGAATGGCTTCCGGATCGATCGGAGTGAGGGCGAGAGCGAGTTCGCTTTCGCTCGGTGGAAGCAACATCAGCGCCGTAAAGGCGTGATCCTCGTCGGCACGATCGAGCACCCCGCCGATGGCATCGATATAGATCGAGTCCGCGCGCGGCGGCCGGCCCAACTGCACGTCCTGGATCATCGCCAGAAGCACGTCCGTGGAAAGAAGCTGACCGGCTTCCCAGCGATTGAACGCGTCGGTGTCGCGGCTCATCAGAAAGGCGCGTGTTTTCGCATTCGCCGCCGTCCGGATGATGATTGGTGCCGAAAAGTTGCGCCCGATCGACAGCACGGGTTCCTCGGCCACGCCGGTGAAAACAAAACGGCGCTCCGGTCCGGTCAGTTCCAGGACGCGCTCTTCCGGTCCGACCTCGTTCTCGCCTTGGAGCGTGAGCGGCAAGGGTTTGCCGCTCGCTTTGCCGATGAGGCCGAGCGCAACGGGAATGTGCATGGGCTGCTTGTCCGGTTGCCCCGGCGTCGGCGGAACGCGTTGGCTGAGCTTCAGGGCATAGGTCCTCGCCGCCCGATCATAGTCGCCATCGGCGTGAATTTCCGGCGTGCCCGCTTGCGAGTACCACAGCCGGAACTGATCGAGGCGGCGCCCGGAAACGTCTTCGAAACAGCGTACGAAATCTTCGACCGTCGCCGCCTGCCCATCATGACGGTCGAAATAAAGATCCATGCCCTTGCGAAAGAATTCGGGCGTGACAATCGTGCGTAGCATGCCGATGACTTCGGCGCCCTTTTCATAGACCGTCGCGGTATAGAAATTGTCGATGGTGATATAGGACTGCGGCTGCACCGGATGGGCGAGGGGGCCGGCGTCTTCCTGGAACTGCCGAAGGCGAAGATCCTTCACATCGGTGATGCGGCGTACGGCATGCGAGCGCATGTCGCCGGCGAACCCGGTCTCGCGGAAAACCGTGAGACCTTCTTTGAGCGAAAGCTGGAACCAGTCTCGGCAGGTGATCCGGTCGCCGGTCCAATTGTGAAAATATTCGTGCCCGACCACGGATTCGATCCGCGCGTAATCCTCGTCGGTCGCCGTCTCGGGGCTGGCGAGCAGCACCTTGTCGTTGAAGATGTTGAGGCCCTTGTTCTCCATGGCGCCGAAATTGAACGCCGATACCGCGACGATCATGAAAATGTCGAGGTCGTATTCGCGGCCATAGGTTTCCTCGTCCCAGCGCATCGATCGCTTCAACGAATCCATCGCATATTCGGCGCGGGGCTCGTTGCCATGTTCGACATAGACGCGCAGATCGATCGTGCGGCCGGTGAACGTCCGATATTCATCGCGGATATGGCCGAGGTCACCGGCGACCAGGGCGAAGAGGTAACTCGGCTTGGGGAAGGGATCGCGCCAACGCGCGAAATGGCGTCCGCCCCCAAGATCGCCGGATTCGACGAGATTGCCGTTGGACAACAGCACTGGCGAGGTCGCCTTGTCGGCCTCGATGCGCGTCTCGAATTTCGCGAGATTATCGGGGCGGTCGAGGAAATAGGTGATGCAGCGGAAACCTTCGGGCTCGCACTGGGTGCAGTAGATGCCGTTCGACATATACAGACCCTCCAGCGCCGTATTCTCGGCCGGAGCAATCTCGGTCACGATTTGAAGCGTGAAGGAAGCGGGCGGTGCATGGACCGTCAGCGTGTCCGTATCCACCGCATAGGCGGAGGAATCCAGGGGCTTCCCGTTCAGGGCGATGGAGACGAGCTTCAGCCCGCTCCCGTCCAGCACCAAAGGCTCGACCGATGCGGCGCGGCGTTCGACCTTCATTGTCGAAGAGACAAGCGTCGCCTTGCCGTCCAGCCGGAAGTCGAGCGCAATTTCGGGGATTCGATAGGGCGGGGGCGCGTAGTCCTTCAGATGATTGGCGCGCGGCTCGGCAGTTTTCATTGTGCGGTTCCCAATCCCCTAGCGAAGAAGACCCATATAACCTGCGAACCTACGCTGGCGGAAGGTTTGCTATTAAACGCGCGACAACGCAGGAGCGGCGCCAATCAATACGGCCAAGATCAGAAGCCGAGCGGAAGATCCTCGTTAAGACGTTTGGTCAGGCCGAAGCAATAAAGCGACATCGGACCGTTGCGCGACCAATAGGCGAGTGTTTGGTTCTGGGGCTGCTTCCAGGGAAGTGAACCGGCGAGCCGGGCGGCCTCGAGACGCTTGGCATCGCCGCGGAACACG
>DASQIQ010000331.1:0-4579 GCA_035631495.1 Micropepsaceae bacterium | reverse complement strand
GGTTCTGCACAGCGATAGTAAACCAGTCGCCGTGCGGATCGGATGGATCGTTCAGGCCTCGCGGGGCAGCCGAAGGACCAAGATCGATCACTGGTTGCGGCGTGGCAAAATCTATCGCGGTGGAGACCGCTGTTGGTCCTGGCGCTTCGTCCGCGCGCGTGTCCACTGTAACGCACACAAGCGCAATGATCGCCGCAATGAGGAAGCGTGGAAGGCTCAAGAGGGATGCGCCCGATTCAAGGCGCGCTACCCTACAGGCGCGTCATCCTCAAGCAAAGCAAAGAGAATATGGTCGCGCCACTCGCCATTGATCTGAAGATAGCGCCGCGCCCTCCCCTCCTCGCGAAATCCCACCTTGAGAAGCAGGCTGCGCGAGGCCTCGTTTTCGGGGATGCAGGCCGCTTCCAGCCGATGCAGTCCCAACACGCCAAAGACGAAGGGCAACATCGCGTTTAGCGCCGCAAACATATGGCCGTGCCGGGCGTAGCGCGCACCCACCCAGTAGCCGACCGCAGCCGATTGGGTTACGCCGCGCCTCACATTGGAAAGCGTGCAGCCGCCCATCAGGAAATCGTTGGGCCTGCGGAACAACAGAAACGGATAGGTGACATCGTTACGGATCTCGCGCTGATAGCGGCGCAAACGCCGGCGAAACGCCCCTCGCGATAGCTCATCGCCAGCCCAGGTCGGCTCCCACGGAGCGAGGAATTCGCGGCTCTCGTCGCGCAACTTCGACCATTGGGCGTAGTCGGACATTTGGGGATAGCGAAGCAAGACGCCGTCGCCCTGCAGGATCGGCTCGCGGCCGCCCGGAAAAATCATTCCGCGCGTGAACATGGATCACTGCGCATCGGAAAGCGCGGGCTCGCGGCCAAAACGGCGCGCGAAAACCTCACGCGACTCCAGTCTTTTCACCGGGCCGACGGCCGATATTCCCGGATTGCCGCGCCGGCAGAGGGCATCCGCGAAACGACGCAACGCCGCGGCATCCACCGCTTCGACTCGACTAATCAATTCTTCGATGCCCAACACGCGGCCATAAGCATAGAGGTGACCCGCCATGAGTTCGCAGCGCGCATGCGGACTCTCTAATCCCATGAGCAAAGAGGCCTTGAGCTGCGCCCGCGCGCGCGCGGCTTCTTCCTCGCTGGTTTGAAGCGCCATCGCCTCAAGCTCGGCGGCGATCAGCGGCGCCACTTCGCCCGCCTTGTCCTCGGCCGTACCGGCATAAATTCCGACCATGCCGGTGTCGCGATAGGAGTGTGAAAACGCATAGATCGAATAGCAAAGACCACGTTTTTCGCGCAGCTCCTGAAACAGCCGGGACGACATGCCGCCACCCAAGGCGGTCGCGAAAACTTGCGCGGTAATCGCGTCGGCGTGGGCCGAAGCGACTCCTTCGAATGCGAAGGCGAGATGGGCCTGCTCAAGATCATCATCGCCACGGATGTCGCCGCCACCAAAGCGCGCGGGCTCGGTGATGCGTTCGCCGCCCTCGGCGAGGGGCACGAACAATGAATGCCCCGCTTCCACCAACGCGTCGTGATCGACGGCGCCCGAGGCAATCAGCATCATGGCGCCTGCGCGATAATGCTTCGTCATGTAAGAAATCAGGTCGCTCCGCGAAAACCCCGCGACGGTTTCCTCACTGCCGAAGATCGGCCAGCCCATCGGCTGGTTCGGATAACAGGCCTCCTGAAGGAGATCGAAAATGAGATCGTCGGGCGTGTCGCGCGTTTGACCGATCTCCTGGATGATGACCTCGCGTTCGCGCGTCAGCTCGCCTTCCTCGAAGGTCGAGTTGAGCAGGATATCGGCGATCATATCGAGCGCGAGACCCACATCATCTTTGAGCACGCGGGCGTGAAACGCGGTCTGCTCGCGGCTGGTATAGGCGTTGATGTCGCCGCCGACCGCTTCGATCTCGGTAGCGATATCCTTGGCCGACCGCGTGGCCGTCCCCTTGAACGCCATATGTTCGAGCATGTGCGAGAGGCCCGCTTCGGCAGGGTGTTCGTGCCGCGCGCCGCAGTTCACCCACACACCCAAGGCCGCGCTCATCAGATGAGGCATGGGATCGGTTGCAACGATCAGACCGGAAGGAAGCCGCGTGATTTGGACGGTCATGTTGCCTTGGTGCGCTCCAGGACGAATTCCTCGACCGCCCCTTTGGCGTTCGCGAGCACAGTGTAGCGCTCTTCGCGAGTCGACAAATCACTCAGATGTGCAGGTAATTCTGCTGGTTTTCCAATGGCTTGCGTGACCGCAGCGGAGAATTTCGCCGGGTGGGCCGTGGCCAGGGCCACCAAAGGGCCTTTGAGCTCGGTGCTGAGTTTCTCGGCCGCCGCCACGCCGACCGCGGTATGCGGATCGATGACGATGCCGTTTTCCTTATAGATGCGGGCAATGGTGGCGATGGTTTGCGTATCGTCGGTGCGCGCGGCGAGATAGCGCTCCTTGAGGACACGCAAAACGGACGGCGGTATCGCCAGTTGCCGCGTTGCGGCAAAATCTTGCATGGCTTGGGCCATCCAAACTGCATCGCGGCCCGATGCCTCGAACAGTGCGCGTTCGAAATTGCTTGCAACCTGGATGTCCATGGAAGGGCTCCATGTCGGCTGTGCTTCCCCAGCGCTGTAATTGCCGGTGGCGAGCGCGCGCGCGAGGATATCGTTGGTATTGGTGGCGATGACGAGGCGCGATATGGCCAGGCCCATGCGGGTCGCGGCCTCGCCAGCGAAGATGTCGCCGAAATTTCCGGTTGGAACAACGAAATTGACGGGCCGCCCGGAACCGGCCCCGAGCGACGCGGCAGCGGCAAAGTAATAGACGCATTGCGCCATGATGCGAGCGAAGTTGATCGAGTTCACCGCGGTGAGTCTTGTGCGCGCCACAAAATCGGCATCGGCAAAGAGCGCTTTGACGATGGTCTGCGCGTCGTCGAACGAACTCTCCAGCGCGATGTTGTGGACGTTGGAATCGAGCACCGTCGTCATCTGACGCCGTTGCACATCCGAAACACGGCCATGGGGATGCAGCACCACGACATCCACATTGGGCTGTCCGCGAAGCGCCGCAATGGCCGCGGAACCGGTGTCGCCCGAGGTGGCGACGATGACGGTCGCGCGACGGATCTGTTTGGCGAGCAGACGGGCGAAGAGCCGGCCCAGGAGCTGCATCGCCACGTCCTTGAAGGCGAGCGTCGGCCCATGAAACAGCTCAAGCAGGAAAAAATCCGGCGCGAGGGCCACCAGCGGCGCGACCGCATCATGCGCAAAACCGGCATAGGCCGACTGAACATCGGCCTCAAATTCGTCCCTCGTGAAGGCGTCGCCGATGAAAGGCCACATCACGCGCAACGCGACTTCCGGATAGGAGAGACTGGCGAATTCGCGGATCGTCTCCTGGCGGAAAACGGGCCAATGATCCGGCAAATAGAGCCCGCCGTCCGGGGCCGGACCGCCCAGCAGGATGTCGGCAAACTCCGCCCCCGCCCCGCCCCTGGTGCTGATGTAGTGCATGCGCCGGCCCTGCTCTTTCCTACCACCTTCCGCCGAAGCGCAATGTTCCAGTCAATTGATGCTCAGCCGACCGCGGGAGCGGTGATAAAACAGATAAACCCCCATCAGCGCCAGCGCGAGGCCGAACCAGGTGACGGCGTATTGCAAATGGTCGTTAGGGAAATCGACCCTCGTCTGCCCCCCCAAAGGCCAGCCTCCGGGATTGGGCGTGGCGTCCGCCTCGATGATCAGCGAAGGCACCGTCAGGCCAGCCGCCTTGGCCATGCTTGGCACATCCTTCACGAACCAGAGGCGGGTCTCTGCGTTTGGGGCCGGGGTGAACAGGCCCGGCTCCCGCGAAAGCCGCAGCACCCCGGTCAATGAGACCTCGCCTGTCACCTGGGCCGCTTGGCGGGTCGCAGATTGGTGCAAGGCTTCCGGGACGAAACCCCGGTCGATGAGGACCGTCCCGCCGCCCGCCAGCACCATGGGCGTGACAACGTCCACGCCAACAGCGCCCATCGGCCCGCGCGAGAAAACATAAAGTTCCTTGTCGTGCAGGAAATGCCCGGTGACGCGGACATGGCGCCAGTCCGCGTCTGCGGCACCATTCGCCAAAGCATCGCCGAGCGGCACCGGGGGCGCGCTGAGACCCCTCTCCACACTCGCGATCAACGCCTCCTTCTCGTGCAGCCGTTCGATCTGCCAGAACCCCAGACCCACCAGCAACGCAAGACCGGGCAGCAACCACAGCGTCGGAATCAACAGGGGCCGGAAGCGGATCACGGAATCATCGGTAGAGGTGTCGCACGTTATTCTACTTTACCTTTTGCCCTTCCTCAGCCCGGTGCTTGTATTGCAGCACGATCAGCCCCGCCTTCAAGGGGCGAAGAAATGCGAGGGAGAGGATCACAACCGCAGGGCCCCAGATCAGCGCATGCACCCAATAGGGGGGCTGAAACCATACCTCGGTGAGGAGCGCGCTTCCCGCGACGATCGCGCCCACGATCAGGATCACGAATACCGCCGGCCCGTCGCCGGCCTCGAAGCGCGAATAGTCCAGACCGCATGCCGAACAC
>DASQIQ010000330.1:0-4029 GCA_035631495.1 Micropepsaceae bacterium | reverse complement strand
TGACGTCCGTGGCCTCCGTGACCGGGTTATGGTCGGGGATTCCGTAGACGGCGGCTGTGGAGGAGAAAATGAATTGCTTCACGCCGGCCTGGACGCAGGCTTCGATCAGGTTGCGCGAAGCAACCGTGTTGTTGGCGTAATAGCTAAGAGGCTTCGATACGGATTCCGGGACGACGGTTGAACCCGCAAAATGAATTACGGCGGTGACGGCATATTGCTCGAACAGACGGCGCAGCAACGCCTGGTCGCCGACATCGCCCTGATGGAAATGCGCACCCTCGGCCACGAGCGAACGGATGCCGGAAGAAAGATTGTCCAGAACGACGACCTTATCGCCGCGGTCAAGGGCGGCCCAGACCATATGGCTGCCGATATAGCCCGCTCCGCCGCTAATCAGAATCGCCATGATCGTTCCCTAACACGCTCAGCGGCTCTAAGGCACATGGCCCTCAGCCTTCAGGTAAGCGACCACGCGTTCGGCCAGTTCCTCGGGCTTCGCGAGTTCGGTTTCGAGCGTGAGTTCGGCCCCCTCGGGTGGTTCATAGGGGCTATCGATGCCGGTGAAATTTCTGATCTGGCCGGCCGTGGCGCGTTTGTAGAGTCCCTTGGGATCGCGCGCCATGCACACCTCGAGCGGGGTATCGACGAAAACCTCCACGAACTGGCCGGGCTTCAACAGACCGCGCGCCAGACGGCGTTCGGAACGGAACGGCGAAATGAAGGCAACCAAAGTGATGATGCCGGCATCCACGAAGAGCTTGGCGGCCTCCGCGACGCGCCGGATGTTCTCGACGCGGTCGGCATCGGTAAAACCGAGGTCCTGGTTGAGACCGTGCCGGACATTGTCTCCGTCCAGCAAATAGGTGTGGCGGCCCTCGCCGAAAAGCCGCTTTTCGACCAGATTCGCGATCGTCGATTTGCCCGATCCGGAGAGGCCCGTGAACCATAGGACGCAAGGCTTCTGCCCCTTCAGTCCGGCACGCGCGTCAGCGTTCACGTCGAGCGCCTGCCAATGTACATTGGTGGCGCGCCGAAGGCCGAATTCGATCATGCCTGCGCCGACCGTGCCGTTGGTCATCCGGTCGATGATGATGAAGCCGCCGGTGTCGCGATTCTCCCGATAGGCATCGAACGCGGCCGGCAGCGAGGTGGAGACGTTGCAATAGCCAATCTCGTTCAGATGAAGCGTGCGCGAGGCCATGTGCTCGAGCGTGTTCACGTCAACTTTGTGTTTGAGTTGGGTGACTTGGCCCGGAATAGTCTGGCTGCCGATCTTGATGAGATATTGCCGGTGGGGAAGCATATCCTCTTCGGCCATCCATAGGATGTGAGCGGCGAACTGATCGGCAACCTCGGGACGGGCTTCCGGCGCGACCAGCAAGTCGCCGCGCGAAATATCGATCTCGTCGGCAAGAACAAGGGTGACCGCCTGCCCCGCGACCGCCTCTTTGAGGTCTCCATCGCCGGTGACAATGCGCGTCACCTTGGAAACGCGGCCCGATTTGGCAACGGATACTTCTTCGCCAACGGCGATGCGCCCCGAGACAATGGTGCCCGCAAAACCTCGAAAATCGAGATTGGGCCGATTCACCCACTGCACCGGCAGACGGAATGGCTTGGCCGCCAGCTCCGTCTCTACATCGATGGATTCCAAATGATCGAGCAGCGACGGTCCCTTGTACCAAGGTGTGCGGGCGCTGGGCGCGATGACATTGTCGCCATAGCGCGCCGAGAGCGGGATGGCGATTTGCGATTCGAAGTTGAGTTTTGCCGAGAAATTCCGAAAGTCCGCCACGATGCGCTCGAACACGCTTTGGGAAAAATCGACAAGATCGATCTTGTTCACCGCCAGCACCACATGGCGGATACCCAGCAGCGAGACGATATAGGCGTGGCGCCGCGTCTGGGTGAGCACGCCTTTGCGCGCATCAATCAGAATGACGGCGAGCTCCGAGTTGGAGGCGCCCGTCGCCATATTGCGGGTATATTGCTCGTGTCCCGGCGTGTCGGCGACGATGAATTTTCGTTTGTCGGTGGAGAAAAACCGGTATGCGACATCGATGGTGATGCCCTGCTGGCGTTCCGCTTCCAGACCATCCACCAAGAGGGCCAAGTCGATGTCCTCGCCCGTGGTGCCGTGCTTGCGGGAATCCTTGGCCAGGGCCGACAGATGATCTTCGAAAATCAGCTTGGAATCGAAGAGCAGCCGGCCAATCAGGGTCGACTTGCCGTCATCCACACTGCCGCAGGTGAGGAATCGCAGGAGCGATTTCTTCTCCTGCTGCGCCAGATAGGATTTCAGATTGTCGAAAGCCACGGGCTTCATCAGAAATAGCCCTCGCGCTTCTTCTTCTCCATGGACGCGCCTTCGTCGTGATCGATGACTCGGCCTTGCCTTTCCGAGGTCGTAGCGGTGAGCATCTCTCCTACGATCTCCTCCAACGTCGCGGCAGAGGAATCAATGGCGCCCGTCAGCGGGTAGCATCCCAGGGTGCGGAACCGCACCAGGCGCATTTCGACCGCTTCGCCGGGTCTGAGCTTCATGCGCGCATCATCGACCATGATCAGCGCGCCGTCGCGTTCCACCACCGGCCGCGTCTTGGCGAAGTAGAGCGGCACAATGGGGATGTTCTCGGCCATGATATATTGCCAAATGTCGAGTTCGGTCCAGTTAGAGAGCGGAAAGACGCGGATCGACTCGCCCTTGCGCACGCGCGCATTGTAGAGCTTCCACAATTCGGGGCGCTGGTTCTTCGGATCCCAGCTATGGTTCTCGGACCGGAAGGAAAAGATGCGCTCCTTGGCGCGGCTTTTCTCCTCGTCGCGCCGGGCGCCGCCGAAGGCGGCATCGAAGCCATATTTGTCCAGAGCCTGCTTCAGCCCGTCGGTCTTCATCACCTGCGTATGGATATTTGAACCCGAATCGAACGGGTTGATCCCACGTCTGACACCATCCTCGTTGATGTGCACGATGAGTTTGAGGCCCAGGCGCGTCACGGTTTCGTCACGAAACGCGATCATCTCGCGGAATTTCCAGGTCGTGTCGACATGGAGCAGCGGGAAAGGCGGCTTGGCGGGATAAAATGCCTTCATCGCCAGATGGAGCATGACCGAGGAATCCTTCCCGATCGAATAAAGCATGACCGGGTTGTGAAATTCCGCCGCCACCTCGCGCATGATGTGGATGCTTTCGGCCTCAAGACGCTCCAAATGGCTGAGCCGATGGGCCGGAATGGTGGGTGCGCCTGGCGACCGCATGGTGATCCTTGGTGCTTGCCGTCACCGCTTCGCCCCAAGCTACGCGGAGGACCTTTGAAACTCGCTTAACGCGTCGTCGAAGCTAATAGGCGAGGCCAATGCCACAGGCAAGCGAAGGATTCATGATTGCGCCGGGCGTCGCCTTTGGAATTGCTTAACGTTTTGGCTTTGTTTTGGCGTTTGCGCATCTGTTCGACGCAGCTCTCAGCGGGGCTTAGCCTCGCTGCAGTCCGCCGCAAGTTCCGCAGCGATCCGTGCCGCGCCTTGGCCGTCGATCATGGTTCGCCCGGCCTCGCTCATGGCACGGCGACGGTCCCGATCTTCAATCAGTCTGCCAAGAGCCGAAGCGATGCCGTCTACGTCGGGCGCTACGATGTCTCCCATGCCCGCCTGGCAAAAGGCGGAAGCCGATCTTTCGTGATCTTCGCTCAGTGCCAAGTACAGCGATGGGACGCCCAAAGCCGCCATTTCATAGGCCGTGACGCCGAAGGAGATCAGGGCAAGATCGGCGCGCGCGAATTCGGCGGCAAGATCGGCGACATTACCGATAGCTTCGAACCCGGCGGTTTCGATCTCATCGGCGAGCCCGCGAGGGTTTACGAAATTCGGGCCGATGATAAAACGCAGCCGCGCGGGCATGGTCATCCGCATGGCCGCCTTCAACGCGAGGCGGGTGAAATCCCTCGGATCGGATGCCCCCATCGTAACGAGGACTTGTACCGGCATTTGCGCAGGCCCGGATCGATTCTCGTTTCGTCTGTACAGGGTGGG
>DASQIQ010000329.1:0-8925 GCA_035631495.1 Micropepsaceae bacterium | reverse complement strand
TGACCAGCATCGCAAACGGATAGCTGTGCTTCTGGAACTGATCGCCGACCGCGAGGTCGCCGAACTCGGGTGCGTTCATCTCCCATTGCACGGCGTGGCAGCCGGACCAATTGCCGTAAGGACTCGCGCCGATGGCCAGCGCCATGCGGATGCCCTCGCCATTGTTGAAACGCGTGCCGCGCACCTTGGCCAGATCCCAACCGGGGCCGAGATAGCGCGTGCGCATTTCTGCATTGGCTTCGAAGCCGCCGCAGGCCAGCACCACGGCGCGGGCTTTCAGCTCGCCCACTTCGTCACCCGCCTTGAAACGCACACCCGAGACGCGCACGCCGTCATAGACGAGATCGGTGGCGCGCGTGCGATAACGGATCTCGATGCCGTTCTTCTTGCCCGATGCCGTCAGCATGTCGACAAGGCCCGGCCCGCCGCCAATCGTCTCGAAGGTCAAGCCGCCCCAAAATTTGAATTTGCCGTCGATCTTGAATGCCTGGCGTCCGTAGATGGGCACGAAGCGGATGCCCTTCCGGCGCATCCAGATGAGCGTGTCGAGACTTTTGGTGACCAGCGCCTCGCACAGATTGGGATCGGTGCGAAATTGCGTGACGCGGGCCATGTCGTCGAAAAATTGGTCCTGCGTGTAGGTGCCGAAATCGGTGGTATCGATTTCCGCTTGCGACAGATCGGGCACCAGCGCCTTGATATCGTCCAAACCGTTATAGACGACGCGCATAGCGCCCGCGGTGAAGCGGCTGTTGCCGCCTGATTCTTCTTCGGGCGCCGCCTCGAGCATGAGGACGGAGGCACCCGCCTCGCGCGCGGCCAGAGCAGCGCAGAACGCAGCATTGCCGCCGCCGACAACAATGACATCCCACTCTTTCATGGACTCAACCGCCGGCCCCCGCCGTCCCCCCATGCGCTTTCGACCAGCCGCGCGGATCGCGCATGAAGGCCTCTATGTCGTCCAATTTCTTGCTGTCGAATTTTTCGCTTCTCTTGGCCTCGGCCAGCACATCCCACCAGGTCGCCAATGCATGGTGCGCAACGCCCAGATCGGTCAGCAGCTTCAACCCTTCGGGAAAGATGTCGTAATAGAAGACGACGAAGGTGTGATCGCATTTCACCCCGGCCTTGCGCAGAGCGTTGATAAAATTCACCTTGCTGCCGCCGTCGGTCGTCATGTCTTCCACCAGAAGGACGCGGCTCCCGTCCTTGACCTCGCCTTCGATCTGGGCGTTGCGGCCGAAACCCTTAGGCTGCTTGCGGACATATTGCATCGGCAGGCCCAACCGATCAGCCATCCAGGCGGCGAACGCGATACCTGCCGTCTCGCCGCCCGCCACCGCGTCAAACGCCTCGAAGCCGACATTGCGGGCGATGGTCGAAACACCGAAATCCATCAGCGCATTGCGCACGCGCGGGAACGAGATCAGCCGCCGGCAATCTGTGTAGACCGGACTTGCCAACCCCGACGTGAAGATGAAGGGTTTATCCGTGTAGAAGCGCACGGCTTCCACTTCGAGCAGCATCCTGGCGGTCAGCTCGGCGATGGTCTTCTTGTCGGGAAAGCCCGGCGATTGGGTCATGTTAATCCAATTTTCTCGCGCTCAATGTGCAACAACCTTCCATTGTATCGTTTCGCCCCCGCGATGAATGAGGGCGCGTTCTTCGGGGCCGTCTATCTTCAGCTCTTCCGGCGCTGTCCAGTCCTTGCGCTCCAAAATGATGGTCTCGCTGTTTGGCGGCAGGCGGTAATGTCTGGGGCCATTCAATGAGGCGAAAGCCTCCAGCCTGTCCAGCGCGTTCTCTTCCGCGAACACCTGGGCATAGGATTCGATCGCGACCGGCGAATTGAACAGGCCGGCCGCTCCCACGACGTTCAGCTTTTTCGTCACCGGATGAGGCGCGGAATCCGTGCCGAGAAAGAAATTCGAGGCGCCCGAGGTCGCGGCCTGGCGCAAGGCATCGCGGTCTTCGCGGCGCTTGATGACCGGCATGCAATACATATAGGGCCGGTTGCCATAACCGAGCCAATCGGTGCGTGTCAGCATCAGATGATAGGGCGTAATGGAACCGCCGACTTGCGGCGCATTCGCGCGCACGAAATCCACGCCCTCGCGCGAGGAGACGTGCTCCAGCACGATAAAGAGGCCAGGAAAATCCTTGGTCATGGGCGCGAGCCGCCGTTCGATGAACACCGCTTCGCGGTCGAATACGTCGATTTCCGGATCGGCTTCCTCGCCATGGATGAGGAAGGTCATGCCGATCTTTTCCATGCGCGCCAGCACACGGCGGATGCGCTGAAAATCGGTCACGCCATAGGCGGAATTTGTGGTCGCATTGGCCGGATACATTTTGACCGCGGTGAACACGCCTTCACGGAAACCGGTTTCCACATCGTCAGGGTCTGTCGCGTCGGTGAGATAGCACGTCATCAGCGGCCGGAAATTCGAACCTTCCGGCAGCGCAGCGATTAGGCGCTCGCGATAGGAGATGGCGTCCTTCACGGTCAGAACCGGCGGCAGCAGATTGGGCATGATGATGGCCCGGCCGAAATGGGCCGCGGTGAACGGCAGCGCAGCCTTGAGCATGGCCCCATCGCGCACATGCAGGTGCCAATCGTCGGGCTTCCTGATGATGATGCGGTCTGTCATGCGCTCCTACTCGGCGGGGACGAAAGTCTTGTGGCCTTGGCCGATGGGCGCGGCCGCGGCGGAGAATGTCTCGGCGATGGGATCGTTGATCATGGCACCCGTGAGATCGGCGACGCGTTTGAAGCCGCGCTTCTCGCACCATTCGGCAAGCTCGTCGATGATGGCGATCAGCGAAGAGGGGTTGCGGAAGATGATGTAGCCCAGCATGACCGCGGTCGCGCCCGCTAGCATATATTCGACCACATCCTCGACCTTGCAGATGCCGCCGCAGCCGATGACGGGAATCTGCACCCTCTGCGATACCTGATGCACCATGCGCATGATGATCGGCTTAACGCCGGGGCCGGAAATACCGCCGAACTTGTTGCCGATGGCGGGGCGGAACGTGTCGATATTGATCTTCAGCCCCAGGATGGTGTTCGAGACCACCAGCGCGTCCGCGCCGCCCTCTTCCGCCGCAAGGCCGATGGCGACAACGTCGCCAGCATTGGGCGAGAGCTTCACCCACACCGGCTTGTCGGTGGCGGCGCGAATGAGCTTGGTGACCTGAAAGGTGTGATCCTCATGCAGCGCGAAATTCCCGCCGCCCGGATTGCGCGTCGGGCACGAAATGTTGACCTCGATCACGTCGACATCGGGATGGGCCGAGACTTCGCGCGCCATGGCCTCGAAGTCTTCGGCCGTCGTTGAAGAAATGGACGCCACCAGCGGCGGGGTGAAGCGCGCATAATCGGGCACTTGATGGCCTAGAAAATATTCGATGCCTTTGGTGGGCAGACCGATCGAATTGATCATGCCGCATTCGAGCTCGGCCACGCGTGGCGTCGGATTGCCGATGCGGTATTCGCGCGACACGGTCTTTGCCACCAGCGCGCCCAGGCGGTTGATATCCATCACCTGGGCGAGATCAGTCGAGAACGCGCCAGACGCCGGCATGATCGGGTTTTTCAGCTCGACGCTGCCGATTCTGACCGAGAGATCTACCATCCCACGCACTCCTGCAGATTGAATACCGGGCCTTCGATGCACACCCGGCGCAATTCCTTGTGACCGTCGATCTCGAAGGTGCGCACGCAGACGTAGCAAGGACCAAGCCCGCAAGCCATGATCTGTTCCATCGCCACTTCGCCTGGAATGCCGTGTTTCTTGCCGAGTTCCTTCATCAGGAACATCAGCCGGTTCGAGCCGCAGGTGTAGAAGGCATCCGCCTTCTTGGCCGCGATTAGCCGCTCCAGAATGGCTTTGACATTCTCCACCGCGCTGGTGCCATCCGTGTCGAGCACGCGGATCACCTCGCCCACTTTGCCGAAGATCCCGTCCACCATCACCAAATCCGGCGAGCGGGCTGACAAAATGGCGGTGACGCCGACACCGTTTTCGGCCGCGAGCTGGGAGATCGGCCCCATGGTGGCGAGGCCAACGCCGCGGCCCAACACCACGATGTTCTTCCACCCCGGCTTCAGCGAAAACCCGATCCCGAGCGGCCCGACCATGTTGCAATCAGCGCCGGCCGCGAAGGTCGCCATGCCTTTGGTGCCGCGCCCGGCGCATTTGTAGAGGAACTCGATGTTCCCGCCTTCGCGGTCGATGCGATAGACGCTCTGAGGCCGGCGCAGCCAGAGATCGCCATCATCGGGAGAGGGGCAGAGGATGTTGAAAAACTGGCCCGGCCTGGCCGCGAGAGCCTTGGGCGAGGCTTTGACGATCAAATGCTTGTACTCCGAATTCACCCAGACATTGGAGAGGACCTTGGCCAGGGTCTCCTCGGCCGTGATCTGCGGGGTGCTATCGGCTTCGTTCGCCCCGCCGACAATATAAGGCTTTGAACAGAAAGCGGTATTTTTCATGGTGCCGTTGGATCATGATTGCCGTTGGGGTCATTCAAGCTGGCCTATGTTCAAAAATCAACATATTTCCTTTTTTTGGTACAGTTTCGGTTAGTGCGAGGCGGGCGACCGGTCCATTCTCGGTCTTTGCTTGACGAATGGCCGATGCACGCTGAAAACAGGCCCATCATCATCGCCAACGGAAGGAATTCCTCATGGAAGCGGCACAGGAAAAGGGGGGGCATGATCCGACCATCCCCGGCCCCAAGCACAATCAAGACCAGCCTGTCGTCTGGGAGCGCTGGCAGAAAAAGCGCACCTTCGTACGCGCTCTCGAAGGCACCTACAGCCATCTGACCAAAGAGCTGTTGGACCAGCCCCGGGTCATCTCCTCCAGAAGCGTGCCCTGGAAGGGCGGTCCCAACCTTTACGGCAAGCATGTGATCGCGCCGGGCGCCGCGGCCAAGATCACACAGTCCATCGAATCCCATATCGAGGCCTATGCGCCTGGCGCCTATAGCCAGAAGCACGGCCATCTGAATTCTGCGTGCTTCTACATCATCAAGGGTCGCGGCCACGACGTCCATGACGGCAAGCGCATCGAATGGAAAGCAGGCGATGTCATGTTCGTGGAGAATGGCTGCGTGCATCAGCACTTCAACGACGATCCCGACAATGAAGCGATCCTGCTGGTCTTCAAGGCCAAGCCGCTATTCCTTTTCATGCACCTGCTGTTCCAGAAGATGATTTCCTATCCTCCGACCACGCTGCCGAAAGGCCATGAGGACTGGACGCCGCCAACCGATCTCTAATTTGCGCCAAACGGAGCTTAGGAATGAAAGTCCTTGAAGAACGCGACGTCGCCCATGTCGGCGATAAGACCTGCACCTTCCGCACCGACGACATCAAGAATTCCGCGGAATTCCGCAAAGCCTATGAACACGCCCTCAATGTGGTCAGCGCCGAAGATCAGCCCTTCGAACAATCGCCCGACGGTCTGATAAAGCATCTGGTGCACGAGAAGATGGGCACGCGCGAGCATTGCGTCGATGCCTATATGCTGTTCCTGAAGACGGGCGAGAAGTCCGGCAAGCATCGCCATATGTGGGAAGAGGTGGTCTTCGTCGCCGAAGGCTCGGGCTATGATTTGCACTGGGATCTCAAATTCGACTGCATCGACGCCTATCAATGGGATTGGGAAACCGAGCCGCGCAAATCCGAATGGACGCGGGGCGATTTCATCTATGTCCCGCCTTTCACGATCCATCAGCATTTCAGCACGGGCAAGGACGAAGCGCGTCTGATCGTGATCAGCAACCGCATCGTCAAAGCGATGGGCTTCGACTGGCTCGATCAGGTGGAGAACGCGCCGGGCGCTTGACGGATAAACCACCCCCTCACCCTGACCCTCTCCCCCAATGGGGGAGAGGGATGCGAGGGTGAAGCCCGAGCGGGTGAGGGGGAAGTCTTCGAGCCGCATGACTGCTTGCGTTTGGAGGGGAGCAAGTCAATGCCGGGCCAATTGGATATGGCGCTCCATGCGCTGCAATTGCTGCTGGAGCCCGCCCGGCTGACGATACTCGTCCTCGGCGTGCTGATCGGTCTTGCGATCGGCTGCATGCCCGGCCTCGGCGGCGTGGTCGCGCTCGCCGTGCTGATACCCTTCACCTACAATCTGGATGCACCGACCTCCTTCGCGCTGCTCCTCGGTGTCGCGGCGGTGACCACGACGTCGGATCTGATTCCCGCGGTGCTGTTCGGTGTGCCGGGGACTGTCGGCGCCGCCGCCACCGTGATCGACGGTCATCAGATGGCACGCCAGGGGCAAGCGGGGCGCGCTTTCGGCGCGGGCTTCGTCTCCGCGGCGGTCGGCGGCATCTTCGGCGCGCTGGTGCTGGCCCTTGCGATCCCGCTGCTTCAGCCCGTGATGCTCGCCATAGGCTCGCCTGAACTCCTGGCCTTCAGCATTTTCGGTCTTTCGATGGTGGCGACACTTTCGGGGCGCGCGCCATTGAAGGGCCTGACAGCCGCCGGCATCGGCCTGATGATCTCCATGATCGGATCGGGCACGCAGACCGGAACGCTGCGCTGGACATTCGATTGGCTCTATCTCTTCGACGGCGTGCCACTGATCCCGGTGACGCTGGGATTGTTTGCGCTGCCCGAACTCGCGGACCTAGCCATCAACCGCAAACGCATCGCGGGCGAACGCGTTGATCTCAAAATTTCCAGCCAATGGGAAGGCGTCCGCGACGTTTTCCGGAATTGGCGGCTGGTCCTGAAATGCAGCGCGCTCGGCACGGCGCTCGGAATCGTGCCCGGCATCGGCTCGGCGGTGATCGACTGGATCGTCTACGGCTATGCGGTGCGCACGGAGAAAAATCCCGAGAGTTTCGGCCATGGCGACGTGCGCGGCGTCATCGCGCCGGAATCCTCGAACAACGCCAAGGAAGGGGGCCATCTCGTTCCCACCATCGCCTTCGGCGTGCCGTCCGGCGCCTCGATGACACTGCTGCTCGGCGCTTTCCTGCTGCATGGCTTGACGCCAGGGCCCGACATGTTGGGCAAGAACCTCGACATCACCTATTCGATCATTTGGAGCTTGACGATCGCCCATGTCCTGGGCACGGCGATCTGTCTTTTGGGCGCCCGACAGCTCGCACGCTTCGCCGAGATGCGCCACGAGATCCTGCTGCCCATGGTGATGCCGATCGTCTTCGTCGCCACGTTCCAGGCGACGCGCAGCTGGGGCGATCTCTATTTCCTTTTGTTCTTCGGCGTCATCGGTTGGATCATGAAACGCTTCGCCTGGCCGCGGCCGCCCATGGTGCTCGGCTTCGTGTTGGGGCCGATTTTCGAGCGTTATCTTTTCCTCTCCAACGAGATCTATGGCGCACGCTGGATGATGCGCCCGGTGGTGATCGCCATTGCGATCCTGATCGTCTGGGCTTTGTACCGGCCTCTAGGGCAGACGGTGGGCCGCCTCGCCCATGAATTCCGCCATCTCTCGCGGACCCATCTGAAGGTCGCGCCGCGCGCCTGGTTCACGCTTTCCCTCATCGTCTTTATCATCGCTGCGCTGCTCACCTCGTCGAATTGGCCCGAGATCGAACAGATCGTGCCGCGCACCGCTTGCTGGGCGGCGCTGAGCGTGGCGAGCCTCAATCTCGTCACCGAAATCTTTGGGGCCGATCAGGCCCCGGCTTCGCTCGCGCCCGCCGGATATGGGGCGGTCCAAGACACTCCCCTTCCCGCGCCCATCGCCGTGCGGCGCGCGCTGGCGTTTTTCGGCTGGCTGGTCGGTATGGTCGCGCTGGCTGCGCTCATCGGCTTCATTCCGGCCATCGGAATTTTCGTGCTTGTCTATATGGGCTTTGGCTTTCGCGAGCCGGTCGTGAAGTCGCTGGTTTTCGGCGCCGCCATGACGGTCTTCGCTTGGGCGGTGTTCGACCGCGGGTTGCATGTTCCTTGGCCGCAAGCGGTGCTCGGCGATTATATGCCCTGGCTGCGCGACGCCTCGGGCTTGATGTAGTCGGGGCAGGCGTTAGGCTCTGCTTAGAGGTGAACATGTTCATAAAGCGTGTGTTGTGTTCGGGGGTCGCGCTGGGTTTGGCGGCGCTCGTCAGCCTTGCTTCAGCACCGGCGCGCGCCGCCGACGCGACCGCCAATTTCTACAAGGGGCGGACGGTTCAGGTTCTGATCGGATTTTCGGCCGGCGGCGGCTACGACATCTATGCGCGCACGCTGGCGCGCTATATGGGCAGGCACATCCCCGGCAATCCGACCCTGGTGCCGCAGAACATGCCGGGCGCCGGGACGCTGAAGGTGGCGAACTACATTTACAATGTCGCGCCCAAGGACGGCACCGTGTTCGGCACCTTCGCGCGCGGCATTCCGATGGAAAAGCTCTTGGGCCGAACCGTCGGCGAACAATTCGATGCCACCAAATTCACCTGGATCGGCAGCGTCACGGATGAACCTTCCGTTTGCGTGTTCTGGGCGGCTTCCGGCATCAAGACCTGGCAGGACATGAAAACCAAGCCGTGGAAAGTCGGCGGCTCCGGCGTGACCTCGGACCTCGATATCTATGCGAACGTGCTGCGCAACATGTTCCATTTGCCCGGCCGTTTGATCACCGGATTTCCCGGCGGCACCGAAGTTCTGCTGTCGATGCAGCGCCGCGAAGTGGACGGACGCTGCGGCTGGTCCTGGTCGGCCCTCATAAGCCGCGACAAGCATCTGCTCGATCAGAAACTCGTCACCGTGCCGCTGCAATTGGGTCTCGAAAAGAATCCCGATATTCCCGACGTCCCGCTGGTGATCGACCAGACAAACGATCCGAAGGAGAAGGCGGCGTTGAAACTGATCTTCTCGCGTCAGGTGATGGCGCGCCCCTTCGCGGCGCCGCCCGGGCTGCCGCGCGAGCGCGTGAAAGCCCTGCGCGACGC
>DASQIQ010000328.1:0-3090 GCA_035631495.1 Micropepsaceae bacterium | reverse complement strand
GGCGTCGGCCAGCATTATCGCGGCGTGCCGTATGGCGGCTTCAAGAATTCCGGGATCGGGCGCGAGGAAGGCATCAGCGAGCTGCTGAGCTACACCGAAGAGAAGGTGATCAACCTCGTGATCGGCGGCGGGGACTACAATCCCGCCGCGGGCTAGCGCGGGAGCTATCCCTAAAACGCCCGCGAGAGCGTGAACAGCGCCAGCACCGCATTCTTGTTCCTTATATGGTCGGGATCGACCGCATAGGCGACATTCGCCCCCGCGTTCCATCCCTCCAGCGAAAAACGGTAGCCGGTTTCGAAATCGAACTCGCGGCCCGATGGCAGGAGCGATGCCCGTTGCTCGCCAAAAACGACACCGCCCGTGGTCCAGTCGCGGCCGGTTCCCGTCGCGAGCGTGAGACTTCCCTGCTCGGCGCGCAAAGGCTGGCCGGCGGTGAAGCTCAGCACGTCGCTATCGCGAAAGAGATTTGTTCCCGCAAGGCCAAACGCAAAACTCGTCGCGTACACTGGTCCGATCGAGGTGATGAGGCTCGCTTCGGGATGCGTCGATCCGGTGGCCGCGAGGGTGAACGCGCCCTTCAGCGACCAATGGGCATCGAGAGAGGTTTCAGCCGTCGCGGTCGTCCACGCGGTGGAAGCGCGGTCGGCCATCTTCAAACCGCCCGATGCGAGCGAGCCCATGAAACCGCCGGTTTCGAGAACCTCGCCCACTTCCAAGCCCAGCCGCGATCCTTCCGTTTCGTGATCGAGATGCAACATCGCGGCGTCCGCGGTGTTGCGGAAGGGTGTGCGCAGATGGTCGGTCGCGCCCTGATTCTGGGCATGCGAAGCCCCGAAGGAGAGACTGGTATCCTCAGCCAGTGGAACGCGCATGCTGGCGAAGGCGCCCGGTGCCGCGCCAATCATCGGCGAGAACCCATTCGTCAGCGACATGAAGAATGCGGTGTCATCGGCCCCCGCCATACCATCGCGCAAGGACAATCCTGTTCCGGCCGTCCAATCGAAGCCGCTTCCCGCACCTGCAAGGCGGAACACGGTGTCATGCGTGAAATGGTCTTGCGGTCCGGCGAGCGTCTGAAACGGCACGATGCCATCCTCAGGCCTGCGCCGCAGGTCGAAGCCCAGCGAGCTTTCGGGCCCCAGTGGCAGATTCGCCGATTGCCAACCCAGCCTTTGCTCCATCAGGCCGAACAGCTCGGGCAGATTCGGCCGCCCCACGACCACATGCGATAAGTCGGTTTCGAAATCCCGACCGAATCCGTCCAGCATCATCACTTGCGAAAGCGCCTGATGAACGGCCGGCGCGTCGCCGAAGGCGCTGGCGAGGACGAGCCCAGTCCCGCTCACCAGGGGAGCGCCGCCGCCGCTCACGGCAAAAGTCGTAACGCCGATCGGCTGCAGCGCCGCTGCAATATTGAGCAGGCCGTGCCCGTAGATTGCATCGACGCCCGGCGCGCCAAGATCGGTCGCGGACGCAAAAAGAATGTTGGCCAATTGCCGCCCGGTCAGATTGGGCCATTTCTGGAGCAGTATCGCCGCGGCCCCCGCGATCAGCGGCGAAGAAAACGATGTGCCGGAGAGGAACGCGAAGCCTCCGTTCCATGGCAGGGTCAGGCCCACGCCGGGCGCCACCATGTAATAGTTCATCGCCGAACCGGCGCGATCGCTGAAGGACGCGATCTGATTGTTGCCATCCACCGCTCCGGCAATGATGTAGGCTCCCGGGCCGCTGTCCAGGACACCCGCGTTGCGTAGATCGCTGATGGTGTCGAGATTGTAGAGCGACGGATTCGCGCCGCCGGCATTTCCCGCCGACGAAACGACAAGCGCGCCATTGGTCAAGGCCGCTGACGCGGAGGCGAGCACATAGGCTTCGCTCACCTGGGGAGGGTTGCTGAGGATGTCACTCGCTTCATAGCCGAACGACGTGTTGATGATGTGCACCCCGTGCGAGGTGATGTAGGTCCACGGGTCCGACACGTGATAGAGCACGCCGCCCTGCATGGTCTGCGTCTCGTTGACGTCGGAAAAATAATCGACCGCCAGCACGCTTGCGTCGAAGGCGACGCCGTGAATCCCAACATCATTCTTGCGCGCGGCGGCGGTGGCGGCGACGGCATGTCCATGGTGATCGCTGGAGGCGGCCTGACCGGTCTGGGCCTGATAGAGCGCCACAGCCTGCGCACTCGCATCGCGGCTGTCCGAGGTGTAGTTCACTTCGCCGGAGGTGAGCTCGAAATTGAAATCGATGATGCCGATAGTAACACCCGCCCCGGTGTAACCGAGGGCGTAACCGTCCGCGGCGCGAATCTGGTCAAGCGCCCCCATGCGGTTGTACTCGACGGTACGGAACGTGTCGGCGCCTGCCACGGGAGGAACGACTGTGGAAGTTCCGGGGGTAGCCGTCGGCTGAATGACCGCCATGCCGGGGGCCCCGCCTCCCCCGCCTCCGCCGCAGCCCGATAGGCATAGCGCGACCGCTGCGGTGCTGAGCATCGGTCTGCGAGCCATGCTGTCGTTTCCGTCGTGGAAGTTGCGATGCGCGCCGCCAAAGGCCCCGCGGCCGCGCCACCTTTCACTAACGATGCTAATTGTCCGCGTAAGCGGCGTCCACATAAACGCGGGTTACCATCTTCACATTTCCAACCTATTATTTTGGGAGGGCCCGTGCCGTGAAACGAGAACTCGGCTGCCGGCCTTGGATGAATGGACCGCACGTCCTTGGACTTGCCTCGGCAAGATCGATCCCTTATAGAGCCGCTTCCGCTTGAAGGGCGTTTGCGATGAAAAAGGGCATCCATCCCAATTATCACTTCGTGAATGTGGTGCTGAACGATGGCACCGGCTATCGGACCCGCACGACCTGGGGCGAACCCGACAGCAAGCTGACGCTCGACATCGACCCGACAACCCACCCGGCCTGGACCGGCGGTCAGCAGAACCTGCTCGACCGGGGCGGGCGTCTGACCCGCTTCAACAAAAGGTTCGGGGATTTCGTCAAGAAGTAACTGCCCCGGTCCGTCTTTATTTTCGTCGTTTCATTCTTTCGATCAGCGCGGCCAGCCGTGTATGCATTTCCGCCGGCGGC
>DASQIQ010000327.1:0-6758 GCA_035631495.1 Micropepsaceae bacterium | reverse complement strand
GGTCGAGCTTCCGATCCGCCGACGCTTCCGCGGTCGCCGAATCGTACCAGGATTGCAGGACCCGCAACGAGGCCTCGCGATGGGGCGGCGTGAAGTCGGTTTGGGTAAAGACGTTGGCGGCGTTCTTATATTCATAACGCTGCACGAATTGCGGCACCGCATTCACCTTGTCGAAAAGGCCCTTGAAGAAGAGCGTCGTCGACGACGTGCCGGCGCTGAAGAACGTGCTGACCGGCTGCATCCAGATCTGGTCGGCGCCCGCCGCCGCGGTGTAGTCGCCAAGCCCGTTGGAATAAAAGCTCTGGGAATGCGCGATCACGAATTTCCCGGATTCCTTGAAGTGCTTGAGCGCATCGCGCAGCTCTTCGGCTTTGGGCACGGAGAGATCGGCCGTTCCAACCCTTAGGAAAATGCCTTTCACGCGGGCATCGCGCGCCGCCCTGTCGAGGCCCATCACCACGTCCATGATGGAGAGCTTGCCTTCGCCGAGATCCAGCAGGCTGGCGGAGGACTTGTCCTCCATCGATTGGCGCAGATCGAGCTCGAGGACCGTGTTGCGGGCGATCCCATCGCCGCTGAACGCGCCGATGCCCACCAGCACGAGCACGAGGATCAGCGCGAATACGACGACTTTAGCGATCCCATTCAGGACGCTCTTCACGATTTCCCACATCCAGGACAGAACGATCATGACATTTCTCCACTTCGACCGACGTGAGCCGCTTGGCTCACCGGATCGAATCTATAGGGAAATGCCTTAAAGAAGACCAATCTTTGCCGTGCTGAAACCCAGCGAATCCCGCGCGCAATATTTTCGGATGGAGGAACGCATGGGGCTACAGGGCCTGCGAGCCCGTTTCGCCGGTGCGGATGCGCAGCGCGGAAGAAAGATCGAAGATGAATATCTTTCCGTCGCCGATCTTGCCCGTTCGGGCCGATCGCATGATCAGCTCGGCCAACTCATCGGCCTTGTCGTCGTCGACCGCGATCTCAAGCTTCAACTTCGGCACGTAGTTGATGGTGTATTCCGCGCCGCGATAGACCTCTTTGTGTCCCCTCTGCCTCCCGTAGCCTCGCACTTCGCTGACGGTAAGTCCGCCGACGCCCGCTTCGGTCAGCGCTTCGCGCACGGCATCAATACGATGCGGCTGAATGATGGCGACGATGAATTTCATTGGCTGGTTCCTCCGAACGCAACATTGTAGCCGGCCTCACCATGAGCTGTGAGGTCGAGCCCCTGGGTCTCACTCTCCTGCCCCACACGCAAGCCCACAAGCGCTTCGGTGATTTTGATGAGCACGAAGCTCATCCCTCCGGACCAGACCGCCGCGGTGGCGACGCCTGTCGCTTGCACACCGAATTGAGAGGTCATGCTGACGCCGTCGCCATAACCCACGCCGCCGAATTCCACGGCCATGAGGATGGCGGTCAGCAAGGTCCCCGTCATGCCGCCGACGCCGTGAACGGCGAAGACATCGAGGGAGTCATCGACGACGAACCGCAGTTTCACGACCTGCACCATCGCGTAACACAATGCGCCACTGACGATCCCGATGATGATGGCGCCCATCGGACCGACATAACCGGAGGCGGGAGTGATTGTGGCGAGCCCGGCGATCGTTCCCGTGACGGTGCCGATCAGGCTTGGCTTGCGGAATCGCACCCACTCGATGGCCATCCAGGTGAGCGAGGCGACCGCCGCCGCCATGTGGGTCACGAGCATCGCCATCCCGGCGTCGGCGCCCGCCGTGAGCGCGGAGCCCGCGTTGAAGCCGAACCACCCGACCCACAGCATGGCCGCACCGACCATAACGATCCAGGGTGCGTGGGGCGGTTGCAGACCGTGCGGAAAACCTTCCCGCTTGCCGAGGGCGATCGCCACGACAAGCGCGGAGATTCCGGCTGTCGTGTGGACCACGATGCCCCCCGCGAAGTCCTTGACGCCCATGGCGGCAAGCCACCCACCGCCCCAAACCCAATGCGCCACCGGCGCGTAGACGACGATCAGCCAGAGGCCGGAGAACAAGAGCACCGCGCCGAATTTGATCCGCTCGACATAGGCGCCAATCATCAGCGCCGGCGTGATGATCGCAAAGGTCATTTGGAACATGATGTAGACGGTGTCGGGAATTGTTGTTCCCGGATGCACCGCACCGCGCGCGACCCCGGCGAGCAGGGCCTGGCTGAGATCGCCGATCCACGGATTGGTGCCAACGAAGGCCAGCGAATAGGCCCCTGCAAACCAGAGCACCGACACAAGGCAAGCAATCGCCACACAATGCATCAGAACCGACAGGACATTCTTCGCCCTGACCAGACCGGCATAGAAAAGGGCCAACCCCGGTAATGTCATGAACAGAACCAGGACGGTTGACGTTAACATCCACGCCGTATCTGCCCCATTGATCATCAGTCTGCCCCCAATTTGATCGCCTTGATCGCCTACAGGACGTGCAGTTTGCTGTTTTTTTCGGCTGAGGCAAAGCTCCCGCCAAGCACGCCTGGAGGTTGGGACCACCTGGCCGGCTCCCTCCGGAGACCCGCAATTGGTGAAAAATCTCGTTTTGTTCACGCCGGCCGGATTGTTCTGTATGATGCGCGGGCCCGCTCCCACCGAGCGGGATTCCTGATAAGGTTTGGCCCTTCTGGGCATAGGGCAATCGTGGCGAATTGGGAGGGAATATCCATGCGTGCGTTAAGCATGAAGAATACCGCAAGATCGGCATTGGGCATTAGCGTCGCCTTGGGCATGGCCTATGCGACGGCTTGGGGCGCGACAGAGACACCGCAAAGCCTCGTCGACGCTGCCTATAAGGCGGCGGGCATGACCGACGAGAAGCTCGCGGCCGCGGAAATCGTCACGCTTATCACCCGAGGCAGCATGCAGGCATGGGACCCAGGTGAATCCGAATCGGTGAACACGCCGATGAAACCCGATTGGGGCACATCGACCTTCGCTCAGTTCTGGGACCGTTCGCGCGGGCTTTACCGCATCGAATGGGACCGCCCCAGAGCGAATGGGCAACGGCGCAAATACACGGAAATTCTCACCGATGAATATGACGGGCACATGGGCGGCTATGTCATCGGCATCGACGTCAATGGCGGGCAGCCGGCCCGCGCGGTCGGCGGCAATACGCCCAATCCCCTCCACACGGAGTCGGGGTTGAGGCTGGCTGCGACTCTGCGCGAATTGGAACGCAACAATATCCTCGACGAAATGCACGACCATCCCGACCGCCTGTCGGACATCCCCAACCAGCGCGCGGCCGGCAAATCCTATCCCGCCGTTCAGTATCGCGGCGATTACGGCACGTTCACCGTGCTCTTCGACTCCGCGACGCATCTTCCGGTCGTGGTGCGCACGCGTGATTTCGAAGTCCACGACGGCGATTCCGATTACGACGAGACGCTGTCCGACTGGCGCCCCGTCGGAATGGCGGGCGTCAAGATGCCTTTCCACCAGGTCATCACGGTCAATGGCACGAAGATTTTCGACACCACGCTGACCCAAGTCACGTTCAATCCGCAGCTTGCAGTGGACGCTTTTACCGTCCCCGCCTCGATCCGCGGCAAGGCTCCGGCGGCGGCCCCCCTCGGCAAAGTGCCCTATCAATGGGTTCTGCGCCGCATGGGGAACGGCTTTTATCTCGACTCTGATGCTCTTTACACGGACGATGGCGCCAGTCTGAAGATGGCCGATATCGCCCCGAACATCAGCTTCGTCTCGGGCGGCTCGCACAATGTGCTGGTCGTCGCGACCAACTCCTATCTGGTGGCGTTCGAAGCGCCGGGCGACGACGGGCTGTCGAAATGGGTCATCGATGAAGCGGCCAAAAGATATCCCGGCAAACCCTTCCGCTATGTCGTGCTGACCCATCACCATATCGACCACACCGGCGGTGTACGGGCTTTCGCCGCGGAAGGGGCAACCGTCGTCGTGGGCAAGGGCAACGGCGCGTTCTTCCGCAAAGTGCTGGCGGCGCCGCACAATCTGGATCCGTATCCCTTGAAGCCCTTTACGCCCAAGGTGATCGAGGTCGACGGCAAGTGGAGCATCAACGATGCGGGCCGGGAGATCGACGCCTACTCGCTCGCGACCGACCATGCCACGGGTTACATCATCCCCTATGTCCCGGACGCGAAGCTCGCTTTTGTGACCGATCTGTGGAATCCCGGTCCGATCAACGGACCGGCCAATCCCGCCATGGTCTCAATCGTGCGCGGAGTGGAGAAAATGGGCATCCAACCCGAACGTTTCGCGGGCGGTCACGGGGGCGTGGGCAATTACGCGGACCTGGCGCAAGCCGTCCAGAGAGCGCCAGCGCAGTAAGGATTGTTGCGAGTTTTCAAACAACGAGGCGAGCGGGGTTTCGGCCCTGCTCGCAGTGGGAGAGGAATATTCATGCCTGGAAGAAGCGGAAAGCGCGCATTCATGTTGCTTGGTACGGCCAGCTTGAGTATCGCCATTGGCCTCGGCGCCCTGGCATGGGCCGCGCCCGCCACTACGCCGCAGGGACGTGTCGATGCCGCTTACGCCGCCATGGGTGGGGACAAAATCGCGGCGCTAAAGACCATAAGCTTGAAAGCGCATCTGGCCCAATACGATCCCGGCGAGTCCTATTCCGTCCATGATCCGGACAAGCCCGGCGTCAATTCGTCGGAGCTGATTCAGTACCGCGATCTGGCCCGTGGGCTCACGCGCAATGTGTGGTGGGACCGTCCCAAGAACGATGACGGCCTGCGGCGCAATTACTACGAAGTTGTCACGCCGACGGCAGGCTGGAATGTCGGCAACGATGCCTCGAACGGCCGCACGCCCAAGCGGGCGATCATGGTCAATGGCGTGCCGGCTCACACATTTTCCGGCAAACGCCTGACGGTGACGCTGCGCGAGCTCGAGCGCCTCAACATCGTGCCGGAGATGAAGGCCCACCCTGACCGCGTTTCGGCCATTGCCGACCAGACGGTGAACAGCAAGACCTACCCCGCGGTGCAATACAAAAGCGACCACGGGACATTCATCGTGATGTTCGATCCGGCGACCAATCTGCCCGCGCGCGTGCGCACCCCCGATTGGGACGCGCTGGAAGGCGATTCCATGTATGACGCGGAGTTTTTCGATTGGCGCGATGTCGCCGGCACAAAGATGCCGTTCCACGTCTTCTATACGCTCAACGGGATGACCATCTGCGACATGACCTATCGCGACGTCGTCGCCAATCCGCAAATTCCCCAGAACGCCTTCGACATTCCCGCCGATCAGCTCGCCAAGGCGGCGAAACCCGCCGATCCCAGGATCACGCCCTTCCATTGGGCGATCCGGCGGACCTATTCGTCATTCTATATGGATGTCGACAATCAATACGGCGATGAAGGCACCAAGCCGACCATTGTCGATATCGGACCCTATATCAGCGAGACCCAGGGCTGGACGCACAACACGGTGTATATCGACATGGGGCCCTATCTCATCGCCATGGAAGCGCCCAATGATGACGGCCAGTCGATCGCGCATCTCGCGCTGAAGAAACAGAAATACGGCGACAAGCCGATCAAATATCTCGTCCTTTCGCATCACCATGTCGATCACGTCGGCGGCATGCGCCAATTCATCGGCGAAGGCGCGACCGTCGTCGTCGGAAAGGGCGACGGCGAATATTTCCGGCGCGCCCTCGCCCGGCCGCAGACGCAGAACTGGAACGCGCCCGACAAGAGCAAGCCCTACAATCCGACTGTGATCGAGAACACGGGCAAGTGGAGCGTCAAGGAAGGCAACCGCGAGGTCGATTTCTTCATGATCGACAATCCCCATGCCGACGACATGCAGATGGGCTGGCTGCCGGACCTGAAACTGGGGCTGGTGACGGATATCTGGAATCCGGGTCCGCCGGTGACGGCCTCCAATCCGAATCTGGCGAGCGTGGTCCATGCGGTGGACAAATTGGGCTTGAAGCCGGTGAAGTTCGCCGGAGGTCATGGCAGCGTCGGCGACTACGCCCAGGCCGAAGCCGTAGTGAAGGCCGCGGAGAAGAAATAAGGTTGGCGGGCATTTTCGAAAACGCCTTGTCGGAACGCGTCGACGCGATGCTCGACGCCTGCACGGCCTGCGGAAAATGCTTCGAGGCTTGTCCCATCACCGCCCCGGCGGGCGTCGCCGGCACCGAACCTCGCGAAGCCATCGCAGGCGTGCTTCAGATTCTGCGCAACGGGTACGGACCTGAGCCTTCCGCCAAATGGGCAAATTCCTGCGTGGCTTCGGGCGAGTGCATCAAGGTCTGCGACTATGGCGTCAATCCGCGCTTCCTGCTCAGCATGGCGCGCGTGGCCATGGCGCGCACGAAGAACGAACCGCACCAGCAGCGCAAGCTCGGCGTCGATGGCTTTCGCTTGGTGGCTCGCGACGTCATGCAACTTTCGCGCATGCAGCTGACCGACGCGCAGCTCGCTCGTCTGGGCCAGGACCCGGCTGCGCCGTCGGAAGAAGGAGCCGCGCTGCCGGAGGTCGTATTCTACACCGGGTGCAACGTCCTGAAGACGCCGCATATTGCGCTTCTCGCTTTGGACATCCTGGATGCGATCGGCGTCAGCTATCGGGTCATGGGCGGTCCAAGCCATTGCTGCGGCGTCGTGCAGATGCGCACCGGCGATCTCGACGCCAGCGGGCGCTTTGGCGAAAGCACGATGGATAAGCTCGCCAAAAGCGCCAGTGGAAAAGTGCTCGCCTGGTGCCCGACATGCACCGTGCAGTTCAATGA
>DASQIQ010000326.1:0-5865 GCA_035631495.1 Micropepsaceae bacterium | reverse complement strand
TTCGGCAAATGGCCAACAGCCAACGCTCTTTCGTGACCTCGGCACGATCACGATGCACCTCAACAGTATTGAGCGTATTGAGCTCGCGCCTTTAGGCGGCGCCGACAACACCATTGTCAATGATCTGGCCGGCACGAGCGTGAAGGAAGTTGCCATCGATCTGGGGGTGTCCGGTGGCGTTGGCGACGGCCAGACGGACAGCGTGACCGTCAACGGCACGGGGAGCGAAAATCACATCAACGTAACGGCTTCCGGCACCATGCTCACGGTCAGCGGATTGTCGGAACAGGTGACAATCGACCATGGGGAAACCGCCGATCTCCTGTTGGTCAATGGTGGCGCCGGCAACGATACGATCGATGCGTCTACGTTGCCCGCTGCAACGATGGCGCTCACGCTCGACGGCGGTACCGGCAACGATATCATCATCGGTGGGCGCGGCGCAGATAGTCTGATCGGTGGTGACGGCAATGACACCGTTACGGGCGGTGCCGGCAAGGACACCGCATTTCTCGGTGCCGGCAATGACAAGTTCATCTGGAACCCCGGCGACGGCAGCGATGTGGTCGACGGCGAGGCCGGCAACGATTCGCTCGCGTTTATCGGCTCCGGCGGCGATGAGATCATCAACATCTCGGCCAATGGCAGCCATGTGCAGGTGACCCGCGATGTCGGTGTCGTCTCGATGGATCTCAACAGCATCGAAAACGTGGTGATCACCGCCAATGGCGGCAATGATTTGATTACCGCCGGGAATGGCCTGTCCGCCCTCACGAATCTGACGATCGATGGCGGCACGGGTAATGACACGATCATCGGCGGCGACGGCAATGATTCGCTGATCGGTGGCGATGGCGATGACGTCATCACCGGTGGCCGCGGCGCTGACGTCTCGCGCCTCGGCACGGGCAACGACAAGTTCATTTGGAACCAGGGCGACGGCAGCGACAGCATCGATGGTGGGAACGGCTTCGACACGCTCGTGTTCAACGGCGCCGCGCTGGCCGAGAACACCACCATTTCGGCCAGTGGCGAGCAGGCGATTCTCTTCCGCGACCTCGGTACGATCACCATGCACCTCAACAGTGTCGAGCGCATCGAGCTCGCGCCCTTAGGCGGCGCCGACAACACCATTGTCAACGATTTGACCGGTAGCAGCGTGAAGCAGGTCGCCATTGACCTGGCGGCGCCCGGCGGCGGTGTTGATGGCCAGACGGACAGCGTGACCGTCAACGGCAGAGCGGGTGACGATCACATCAGCGTAGGGGCTTCCGGCACAATGGTCACGGTTAGCGGCTTGTCGGCGCAGGTGACCATCGATCATGCCGATGTCACTGATCTTCTTTCAATCAAGGCCGGCGCCGGCAACGACTCCATCGACGCATCCAAATTGCCTGCTGGAACGATGGCTCTCACGCTCGACGGCGGTGCCGGTAACGATGTCATCATCGGTAGTGCCGGCGACGACACGCTGATCGGCGGCAGCGGCAATGACAAGTTTGTGTTTAACTTCGGTGCAACCGGACATGATGTGATTACCGATTTCCAGGTTCATGGCGGAACGGTCCAAGGTGATGTCGTCGCACTGGCGGGTTTCTCGGACCATAGCTTTGCTCAAGCCATCGCAGACGGTCATATCGCGCAGTCAGGAACCGACGTCGCCATATCCGATGGTACGCACATCGTAGCGACGTTGCAGGACATCGCGCTCGCCGACCTGCATGCCCAGGATTTCCTGTTCAGCTGAGCGACATCTCCAATCAAACCACACGCTGCTGCCGCATCACGCGGCAGCAGCTCCTTCTTGCAAGGCTTAGAGTTTGCCCTTCGGCGAAGCCTGGGTCTGCAGAAACTGTATGAGCAGTTTGCTGACCTGTTCGGGCTGTTCCTGCTGTACCCAATGACCGGCTCCGTCCAAGAGATGAAAGCCGATCATGTGGGTGCAGGCGTTGTTCTGCATTTTGTCCACCGCGCCGGGCGTCTGGTAGACGCCCCAGTCGCTCTTGCCCGCGATATACATGGACGGCACATCGATGGTGCGCCCCGAGAAGGTAAGCATCTCGGCAATGCTCTTGGGGTCGCCGCCTCGCCGCACGCGATAGCCCTGCAGGGCGCCGGTGAAGCCGGTCCTGCCATATTCCGTGGCGTAGACTTCGACTTCGGGCTCGGTCAGCCATTTGCAGGCGGCAATCTCGGCCGCCGACGGCATCATGGGCGCAACGGTTTCCGCCATGCCCTTGTCGCGCTCCATCACATAGTAGTTGGGAATCTGGGCCATCTCCCCGGCGGTTCGCGCCTTCAAGGGATGGGGCTTGTTCCCTTTGTAATCCGCGCTCTTGAAATAATAATAAGCGCGGAAGAACGCGTGCAGCCCTTGCGGGGCATGCAGCATGTTGTCGTTGGCGCCGCGTGTCCGCTGGTAGTTCTGATAATATTTGCGCGGCGGGTTGAGCTTGGCGAGCTCCGCGTCGAGCTCGTCATCGCTGGGAGCTGGTCTCGGCAGCGCGGCGCCGTTGGCGGTATCGAAGGGCAGCGAAGGGGCGCCTTCGAACGGGGAGCTCATGATCGTCAACGAGCGGAAGATGTCGGGCCGGATCAGGGCGGACCAGGATGCAACGGGCGCGCCGGCATCGTGTCCCACCACCATGGCCACCGAGCGGTAGCCGAGAGCGTAAACGAGCCCCATCGCGTCTCTCACCATGTTCAGAATGCGAAAAGGATCCGAATCGGCATCATAGGAATCGTCCCAGCCCGTGGTGCGGCCATAACCGCGCTGGTCGGGGGCGATCACGTAATAGCCTGCCGCTGCGAGAGGCAGCATCACTTTGCGCCAGCTATAGGCGAGTTCCGGGAATCCGTGCAGCAGCAGGACCGCGGGACGGCCCGGCGTCTCGTAGCCGGCTTCCAGCATATGCACATTAAGGCCGTTGACGTTGCTGACGGCGCGGGAGCGGATCCCCTGTGGAATGGTGGAATTGCCGTAGGGCGGGAGTTTCGCAATGTCGGTGCGGACGATAGCAGCGCGGGCGGGCCTCTGGGCCAAGGCGAATCCGCCCAATCCCATGGCCGCGGCCGTCGCGAGGAGACTGCGTCGGGACGGATTGGGGATGTCGGCCGTTATTTTCCCGATGTCGAAATTCGCGCTCGACTGTTCCGCCATGTCAAATCTCCTCAATCGCATGCGGCCATCGCGGCTCAGAAATCCGGTTTGTCCGCAGTCGGAATCGGTTCGACCTCGAGACCAAAATAGCTCGCATTGTTTTCGGCGCAGACATTCTCGATCATTGGGCCCTGTGTGGCGCGGCGGTAGTGCTGCATACCGCGCCAAGAGGTCGTGAAAGCGCCCGGATCCTCGACCGTCGCGATGGCTTCCAACGCCTTTCCGTCTTCGATAATGCGGTAGCGCTCCACGACATGGAGCTTCTCGCTGTGCGGCGTACGGAATTGGTCGACAAAAGTTTTGGTGTTCAGCCCGATGGTATCGACGACCAGCGTATCGCCATTCTCGTAATGGCCGATGGATTCGCCGAACCAAGACGGTTTCACATTCCTCGAATGCCTATCGGTCAGATAGATGTGGCGAACCATGTGGTCTTCCTGCCAGATCAGGATCACCTCTTTCGGCAATTGGAGGAAATAGACCGGCGTCACCGGATAGAGCAGCCAGCCGGGAACACCGATCGGCCAGCACCTCTCTTTGGGGGTGAACTGGGCTTTCCCAGCAAGCACCCGCTCATTGACCTTTCTTAGCTCCTCCCGAACCCAGGGCTGAAGGATGGGATTATCCAGATCGGCAACGTGAAAGGTCGGCTGTTTGCCGGTTCTCAAGGCGAAGGCGTTGTCGATGTAGGGATGGTCCTTGTCCGAGACGACGGGGCCCGGTCCGCTAGGCGGGGGAAGAAAGTCATCGCCGATAGGCTCATCGCTCCCCTGTACGCCGGCGATCCAACCAACCGTGGCGTCCATCCCGAAATTTGGAACGCTCGGCGTCTCGGCGGCAAGTGCCGGCCATAGCGCCACCACCGCGGACGCAAATCCCGCGGATGCGATGCGCTTCACGATCCTCTTTCGCATCCAACCGCTCGACAAGATTTTGGTCATACCCACCCCATCTTCATGCGGCACAAACGATAGCATTGGACGGCCATGCGCCGAAGGTCTGCGCTGGACTTCACCCGAAAGTCATAGCGGGGCGGCTCGACCTGAGCGAATCGACGCATCAGAGCGGGCTTTCATGGGTTTTGCGGCGGCGGTGGATTGGGCGCGCCCAGGGTCCAGGCCGCGATCTGCACGATCGCCGGGGCGGTTGCCTGGTCGAAGGCCATGACAACGCTGTCGAGATTGTTTGCGGAAGCCTGGGCCTGCTGGGTCGCATTCAGAGTCGCCACGATCTCGCGTTGGGGCATGCGCGCAAGCTTGGCTTGGATCGAGACAATGATCTTGGGCGCGCCTTCTGGCGTGTCGTAATGCGCCTCGAAATTGCGCAGCTCCGCCTGAAGCAAATAGTCTGTCTCCAGGCCGGCGGTATCCCGGCCGACGGAGACGATGCGGCCGCTCCCATCGAACGTCTGGATGAGCAAGTTTTGCAGGAGTAGCGGCAGCCGGTCATCCCAGGCCGCATTGGCGTAATAATCCATGGTCGTGGCGGAGCGCGACAGCGCGATGCGCGCCGTGTCGAGGCTCGCCGTCGCATCGGGTATGCCGACGGCAAGCCGCCAGGACACCGCTGCGCCCATGGGGGGCATGATCTGCGGGCGAAGCAGATAGAGTTGCGGCGTTTGAGGCTTCGGTATCAATTGCAGCGATCCGCAAGCCGACAGCATCAAGGCGCCACCGCCCAGGATGGCTTGCCGCCGATCAAGGATGAAAGCATTCTCGAACATCATTTTGGTGTGTACCCCTGACGCTGATCGCCGAAAAGAAGTTTTGTCGGCTCGCGTTCCAGATCGTTCGAAAGCCGTGTGACACTGGCGACGAGCGCGCGCGTCTGAGCCATGAGCAAGGTAAACTGCGTGATGCTCTGCCCGTTGACGACCTTGTCTGCGTCATCGGCGAGATGGCCGACCTTCTGCACCGTCATATTGGCGGTGTCCGACGCTGCCTGGATCGAACCTGCGGCACGATCGACGGTTGTAAGCGTGCGATCCGCGCTATTGATCGCGCGGTCGGCGCTTAGCAGGGTCCGATTGAGGGTTTCGGTGCTCGTCCTGAGACTCATCAATGTCTTGCCGAGCTCCTCCGCATGACTATCGATCTCGGCCGTGGTCGCGCTCAAATGCTCCAGCGTCTCGGCAACCGCCTTGCGGTTCTGGTCGCTCAGCAGATCGGCAAAACGGTCGCCTGCCAATTTCAATTCCTGGACCATCTCGGGGCCCGATTGGGCCAAGAGCTGCAGGGCGGATGGCTTGGACGGAATCACCGGATAGGGCTGCCCCGGCTCGGCCATCACCAAAGGCGAGGTCGCCGTTCCGCCTTCGATTTCGACATAGGTCGCGCCGGTAAGGCCTTGGCTTTCGAGGGTTGCGACCGAATCGACATGGATCTTCGCTTTGGGATCGATCTGCAGGGTGACGATGACGCGCTTGGGATCGGCATCATCGATGGCGACATCATAAGCATGGCCTATGTCGATGCCGTTGTAGCGAACGACGGTGCCCTTGCCCAAGCCCGTCACCGCGCCGGTGAAGTAGGTGCGATAATAGGTATATTCTTCGCGGAATTGGGAGCCGGCAACCCACAGAACGGCAACGAAGAGTCCGATGATGCAGATCAAGACAAAGGTGCCGACGATCACGTAATTTGCTCGTGTTTCCATGAGCTTGTTTCCTTCTCTATGTCTCAGCTTGCAAGCGCGGCGCGGCCGCG
>DASQIQ010000325.1:0-8347 GCA_035631495.1 Micropepsaceae bacterium | reverse complement strand
ACCGCGGGCAACACCGGCATCGGCATCGCCGTGGTCGGGAATGCCCTCGGTTTGAAATCGGTGATCGTGATTCCCGACACGCAGAGCCAGGAAAAAAAGGACGCGCTCAGATTGTTGGGCGCGCAACTCATCGAGGTCCCTGCCGTCCCGTACAAGGACCCCAACAATTATGTGAAGGTTTCCGACCGTCTCGCCGCGCAACTGGCCAAGAGCGAGCCGATGGGAGCGATCTGGGCCAATCAGTTCGACAACGTCGCCAACCGCGATGCCCATATCGAGACCACCGGTCCCGAGATTTGGCGCGAGACCGAGGGGAAGGTGGACGGCTTTGTGTGTTCCGTCGGCACCGGCGGAACACTCGCCGGGGTCGCGATGGCACTGAAATCGCGCAACCCAAAGATTGTCACGGCCGTGGCCGATCCGCTCGGTGCGGCGATCTATTCCTGGATCAAGACCGGCGAATTGAAGTCGGAAGGAAACTCCATCACCGAAGGCATTGGCCAGGGCCGCGTGACGGGAAATCTCGTTGGCGCGCCGATCGATGACGCTTTCCAGATTCCGGACGAGGAAGCTTTGCCGTTGATTTTCGAATTGTTGGAGAAGGAAGGCCTGTGTCTCGGCGGCTCCAGCGGCATCAACATCGCCGGCGCGGTCCGTCTGGCGCGGCAGCTCGGTCCGGGCCACACCATCGTCACGATTCTCGCCGATTACGGCACGCGCTATCAGAGCAAGCTTTTCAATCCCGAATTCTTGCGTTCGAAGAACCTGCCGGTCCCGCAATGGTTGGCCTCGCCTTCACCTTTACCCTCAGTGCCTTATGAGTAGGACTTCGCATTGCAGATGAAATGACTGGCACCGCTCTCATCTCCACCGAGACCCTCGCCGCGCGGCTCGCCGATCCGAACCTGCGCATTGCGGATGCGTCGTGGTATCTGCCCCAGGCGGGCCGGAATGGAAGGGACGAATACGAGGCCGCCCATATCCCCGGTGCTGTCTTTTTCGATATCGACGCCATTTCGGATCACGAAACGGATCTTCCCCACATGCTGCCGGGCCCGGTTGCGTTCGCCAGCGCAATGAGGAAGCTTGGCATCGGTGATGCCGACTTCGTCGTCTTCTATGACGGCGCCGGTATCTATTCGGCCGCTCGCGCGCTCTGGATGATGCGCGCCATGGGACACGGCAAAGCGGCCGTGCTCGACGGCGGCTTTCCCAAATGGCGGCGCGAGGGACGCGTGGTGGAATCGAAATTGCCGCATGCCGTCGCGCGCAGCCATTTTACCCCGCACCAGCAAGACAAATTGGTCCGGGATTTCATGGCGATGCGGGCCAATCTTGAGACCCAGGCAGAGCAGGTCGTGGATGCCCGCAGCCCGGCGAGGTTTCGTGGGCAAGAGCCGGAGCCGCGGCCCGGTGTTCGGCCTGGCCATATACCGGGCGCAATCAATCTTTATTACGCCGATGTGCTGACCCCCCAAGGCACCATGCGTTCGCCAAGCGAGCTCAAGACTCTCTTCGAGAATAGGGGCGTCGATCTTGAGCGCCCGGTGGTTACGAGCTGTGGCTCAGGTGTGACGGCAGCCATCATTTCGCTGGCTCTCGACATCGCCGGCGCCAAAGAGAGTGCGCTCTATGATGGCTCATGGTCGGAATGGGGCGCGTGCGCGGATGCGCCGGTGGAAACAGGCGGACGATGACCAAACACAAGGACAATCGTCCACGCGAGCTTCCCGCCATCGTCACCTATCTGGGCATGGAGGCGCGGCCGAAGGGCCCGCCCCCTCCTCCGCCTCTGCTCAAGACCGCGATTCTCAAATGCGAACATATCCCGGTCCACTTTTATCGCTATCTCTATGAGACGATTGGCCAGCCCTATTTCTGGGTGGAGCGGCGGCTTTGGAGCGATGACAAACTCAAATCGTTCCTCGCGAACGATAAGATCGTTCTCTACGTTCTTTATGTAGGCGGCGTCCCCGCGGGAATGGCCGAGCTCGATTTCCGCGAACCCGGCGTCGGGCAGATCAGCTATTTCGGGTTGACGCCGGAATTTACCGGCCGGCGCATCGGACCATGGTTGCTGCATCAGACCATCGAGCTCTGCTGGGCCGAACCGATCCAGCGCCTGCTCGTGAACACCTGCACGCTCGATCACAAGAAAGCGCTTCCGACCTATCAGCGTGCCGGCTTCACGGCCTATGCGAGAGCCGAACGGGTCGTGCTTGTGCCGTCTGATTTTCAGAAGCCATGAACGAACATTCTGAGGGGGCGCGATGAGCGCGGCTGGAGAGATCAGGCGAACTACCGCGGAGCTGACCTTCCGCGGCCTGTTATTGGGCGCAGCGATTACCCTTCTCTTCACCGCCGCAAATGTTTATCTCGGCCTCAAAGTCGGCCTCACCTTTGCCTCGTCGATTCCGGCGGCCGTCATTTCCATGGCTGTGCTCAGTTTCTTTTCCGGTTCCAACATCCGCGAAAACAACATCGTGCAGACCGTGGCCTCCGCGGCCGGCGCGATGGCCTCGATCATCTTCGTGCTTCCGGGCCTGGTGATCGTCGGCTGGTGGAATGGTTTTCCGTTCTGGGAATCCTTTCTCGTCTGCGCGTCGGGCGGCACGCTCGGCGTGTTGTTCACCATCCCTCTGCGCCGCGCATTGGTGACGAATTCCGATCTTCCCTATCCCGAAGGTGTTGCGGCGGCCGAGGTACTCAAGGTCGGCTCCAGCCTGCATGAAGGCGGCGCGAGCGCCGGCGCGGCGCAAGAGGGTTTGCTTGCGATCGTCCTCGGCTCCATCGCCTCGGCGGGACTTGCGGTGTTTGCCGCCACGCGCATCGCCGCGGGTGAGGTGCAAAGCTTCTTTCGCATCGGGGCCGATGGCGCGACGGGATACAATCTCGCTTTCTCGCTGGCGCTTCTGGGCGCGGGTCATCTTGTCGGGATTGCCGTGGGCCTCGCGATGCTCCTTGGCCTCTTGATCGCCTGGGCCGCCGCCGTTCCCATCCTGACCGCGCTTCAACCCGATCCCAGCGCCGCCCTGGAAGCCCATGTTATGCATGTGTGGACGACGCAGGTCCGCTTCATGGGAGCAGGCGCCATGGCTGTTGCCGCGATCTGGACGCTCGCCCGTCTGGCGCACCCGCTCGTCAGCGGCTTCGTCCGGACGATAGCGGCCTCGCGGGTGGCCGATACGCCGTCCTCGGACCAAAGCGACCGCGACCTTTCCGGACAGATGATCATCGGTCTGACCATTGTCTGTCTCGCGCTGATCGCGGCGCTGCTTTGGAATTTTGCGCGCGGGACCGTGCTGTCTGGCTTCGCCCTGCCTCTTACGCTCGTGGCTCTGCCCTTCGTGGTGATCGCGGGTTTCATTGTCGCCGCGATCTGCGGCTACATGGCCGGGCTCATCGGCTCTTCGAACAGCCCGGTTTCGGGCGTCGGCATCCTTGCCATCGTCACCTGTTCGGCCATGCTGCTTGCGGTCGCCTCCGCCACGCCGGAGAACGCACCGGCTTTGGTGGCTTTTGCGCTGTTCACCACCGCCATCGTGTTCGGCGTCGCGGTGACATCCAACGACAATCTCCAGGACCTCAAGACCGGCCAGCTGGTCGGCGCCGCACCCTGGCGCCAGCAGGTCGCGCTGATCGTCGGCATCATCGCCGGCTCGCTGGTCATACCCCCCATCCTCAATCTGTTGGCTCAGGCTTACGGCTTCGCCGGCGCGCCCAATTTGGCGACGATCACGGCAAAGCCCCTCCCCGCACCGCAAGCGAGCCTGATCTCCACGCTCGCCCTTGGCGTGATCGGCAGGAAGCTCGATTGGGGCATGATCGGCATCGGCGCGGGGATAGGCGCCCTCATCGTCGGGCTCGACAGTTTTCTCGCCGCGCGAAAACTTCTGCGGCTGTCGCCGCTCGCGGTCGGCATGGGAATCTACCTTCCCATGTCGGCGACCTTGCCTGTAATGATCGGGGCGGTCATCGGCTGGTGGTACAACAAACGCGCCGCGACGCTTCCAGACCCGGCGCGCGCGCAGCATCTGGGCGTCCTCGTTGCCTCCGGTATGATTGTGGGCGAGAGCCTGTTCGGCGTGCTTCTTGCCGGCCTGATCGTCGGACTCAACAATGATGCGCCGCTCGCCCTCGTGACCGGAGATTTCGCACCGGCAACGATGATCGGCATCGCCAGCTTTGTACTTCTGATCGTGCTGCTTTACGGCTGGATGTTGCGTCAGGGCGCCACCGCGCGATGAGCTCGGCGCCGTCCGTTGCGCTGGCTGACGGCCGCTCCGGTACGCGCGAGTTCCTCGGGCATCCCGCCGGGCTTTCCGTCCTCTTCGGCACCGAGATGTGGGAGCGCTTCTCCTATTACGGCATGCGGGCGCTCCTCGTGCTCTATCTGACCAAGTATCTGCTTCTTCCCGGCCATGTGGAGCATGTGTGGGGTTATGGCGGCATCAAAGGCTTCTTCGAATATTTCGCCGGTCCGCTCGATGTGCAGCCGCTATCTTCCCTGATCTACGGCTCCTATACGGGTCTGATCTATTTCACGCCCCTCCCCGGCGGCTGGCTTGCGGACCGTGTTCTCGGCCAAAGGCGCGTCGTCGTCCTCGGCATCATCCTGATGGCGTTCGGCCATTTCATGATGGCGGCGGAATCCCTGCTCTTTCCCGCTTTGTTTCTTCTCGTTGTCGGAGGCGGCATCTTCAAACCGAACACCACCGGTCAGGTGGGCTCTCTTTATGCACCCGGCGATCACCGCCGCGACCGCGCCTATTCCATCTTTTATGTCGGGGTGAATGTCGGCGCCTTCATCGCGCCGCTCGTCTGCGGCACGTTGGGCGAGGAAGTTGGCTGGCATTACGGCTTCGGAGCCGCTGGCGTCGGCATGCTGATCGCGCTGGCGGTGTACCTGATTGGTTTCAACTCGCTGCCCGAAGACGAGCTCAGCAAATCGCGCGCGGCGCGTCGAGAGAAAGTGCCACTTACGCGGGATGAGCGGCGCGCGATTTTCGCGCTCATTTTGCTTTGCATCCCGTTGACGCTCTATTGGGCCTGCTACGAGCAGCAGGGCAACACCCTCAATCTCTGGACCGCCGACAATACCGACCGCAGCATCAATCTCCTGTTTTGGCGCGGCGAGATTCCGGTCACCTGGTTTCAGTCCTTCAACCCGTTCATGATCTTCGCCTTTACCCCCTTCTTGATCGGACTGTGGACGCGCCAGGCGGCACGCGGCACGGAACCCAACAGCGTCATCAAGATGACCATCGGCTGCGCCACCATGACGGTGGCCAATCTCATCATGGTAGCGGCGGTGATGCTCGCCGGCGAAACCGGCAAGGCGAGCTGGCTATGGCTGGTGGTCTATATTGGGCTCATAACGGTAGGCGAAATCTATTTGTCGCCCATCAGTCTCTCGCTTTATTCGAAAGTGGCGCCACCGCAAATCCTTTCGACCATGATCGCGATCAATTTCATACCGAATTTTCTTGGCGGCGGCTTTCTTCAGGGCTGGCTCGGTTCCTATTGGAGCAGTATGAGCAAAGCGAATTTCTTCCTGATGATTGCCACCATCTCGGCGGTTGCGGGACTCATCGTATGGGCCTTCGACAGGCCGCTGAAGCCGATCCTGAAGGAATAGGTCCAATGGCGCGCAAGGACACCAAGCTCATCCAGGCGGGACGCTCGCCGTCGCTGCATGCAGGCGCCGTGAACACTCCGGTCTATCGCGTCTCCACCGTGCTGTTTCCCGATCTTCAGACCATGCGCACCGAAGCGCAGCCCTATACCTATGGCCGGCGCGGCCAGCCGACAACGCGCGCGCTCGAACAGGCGCTGTGCGGCCTGGAGGGCGGCGCGCGCACCGTGTTGACGCCGTCCGGCCTCTCGGCCTGTACGCTTGCGATCCTGACCGCGTGCGGCGCGGGCGACCATATCCTGGTGACCGATTCGGTCTACGGCCCGACGCGCGTGTTCTGTCAGAAGCTGGGAAAGCGCTACGGCATTTCGACGACCTATTTCGATCCCTGCATCGGGGCGGCCATCGCCGAACAATTCCGCCCCGAAACCAAAGCAGTGTTTCTGGAAAGCCCGGGCTCGTTCACCTTCGAGGTGCAGGACGTTCCCGCCATTGCGGCAATCGCGCACAAACGCGGCGCGGCCGTGATCCTCGACAATACTTGGGCGACACCTTTGTACTTCGATGCCATCGGGCACGGCATCGATCTTTCGGTGCAGGCGGTGACGAAATATATCGGCGGCCATGCGGATGTCTTGATGGGCGCGATCACCGCCAACGCCGCGTGGAAGGACCGGCTGGTCGAAACCCACGGCACGCTGGGCCATTGTTCGTCCGGCGATGAGGCCTATCTGGCCTTGCGCGGTTTGCGCACGCTCGCCGTGCGCCTCAAGCGCCACCAGGAAAGCGCGACCGAAATCGCGGCGTGGCTGAAAACCCGGCCCGAAGTGGCGCGCGTGCTCTATCCGGTGCTGCACGACGATCCGGGGCACGCTTTGTGGCGGCGGGATTTCACCGGCGCATGCGGCCTATTCAGCATTGTGCTCAACCCTTGCCCCGACGGCGCAGTCGCCGCCATGGTCGATGGGCTGGAGCATTTCGGGCTCGGCTATTCCTGGGGCGGTTTCGAGAGCCTGGTCGTGCACGGGCATATCCCCCGTACCTTTCCCCCTGCCCTGGAAGGGCCGATGCTGAGGCTCCATATCGGGCTTGAGGACGTCGAGGATCTGAAGGCCGATCTGGCAGCGGGATTGGGGCGCTTGCGCCAAGCGATGTGACCCCTTTGCGGCGCCCTCCAACGGGCTCGGAAAGATTTTGTCCGGCAGGGGTGATATGGATGATTCGAAGCCGAGAAGGAGACCTGCATGGCTGTCGATGGGACTTGGAAGCTGACGGTGAACACACCGATGGGCGCGCAGGAAAGCACGCTCGTCATAACCTCATCGGGCGGAACGCTGACCGGCACGCAAAGCGCCGGCTCGGGAGACGGCAAGCCCATCGATGAAGGCACCGTCGACGGCAACAATATCAGCTGGAAATCCTCCATCAGCCGGCCGATGGCGATGACCCTGGCATTCTCGGGTGTGGTGAACGGGGATTCCCTGACCGGGTCGGTTAAGCTGGGCATGTTCGGAAGCCAGCAATTTACCGGAGTGCGCGCCTGAACGTGACCGAGGAAAAGATCTCCGCGGAAGAATTCCTCGCCGCCGTCGCTTTCGATGCGAGCGGTTTGGTGCCCGCGATCGCCCAGGATGCCAAAAGCGGCGAAGTCTTGATGATGGCGTGGATGAACGCCGAATCGCTCAAGCGCACGCTGTCGGCCGGGGACGTCGTCTATTGGTCGCGCTCACGTAAGAAATTGTGGCGCAAAGGCGAGACCAGCGGCCATACCCAACGACTCGTCGAGGCCTATGTGGATTGCGACGGCGACACGCTGCTGCTCAAAGTCGAGCAAACGGGACCGGCCTGCCACACCGGCGCGCCCACCTGCTTCTTTCGCAAGGTGCAACACTGAGCTTAGGAGCCAAAGATGACCGGAGGAGAATCTCACGATGAGCCGAGAGCCGGTGTCAGCCGCAGGCTTGCGCTCGCGGCTTCCGTGCTCGTCCTGGGTGCCGCCGCAACGCGCGCCCACGCGGCGATGAGTCCGGAACCGTTGACTCCGATTCCCATCCCGCCGCAGGCCCCGGCGAAGGAGGGGATCGCCGTACTTCCCGGTACGCGTCTTTCCTATTGGGATACCGGCGGGAATGGCGAAGCGGTTGTCCTGCTGCATCCCGCGACGGGAACCCAGCGCATCTGGAGCTACCAGCAGCCGGTATTCGCCAAAGCGGGCTATCGCGTCATCGCCTATTCGCGGCGCGGTTATGGCGGCTCCGATCCCGTACCGAAAGAGAATCCCGGAACCGCGGCGGGCGATTTGCAGAATCTTGCCGATGTCTTGGGATTGGGCAGATTCCACCTTGCCGGTTCGGCCGCGGGCGGCGGCATCGCCATGGACTACGCGCATTCCCACCCCGAACGGCTCCGCAGCCTGGTGGTCGCCTGTGCAATCGGAGGCGTCACGGACAGGGACTATGTCGAGCTCTCCGCGCGGCTGCGCCCCAAGGGCTTTGACGAGATGCCCGCGACGTTCCGCGAACTCTCGCCCGCCTATCGCGCCGCAAATCCGGCCGGCACCGAGGCATGGGCGGCGCTGGAGCATTCTGCCATCACCGGCAACCGAGTCGGGCAACCGCCGGCGAACAGAATCGACTGGGCGAGCTTTGCAAGACTGAAAGTACCCACGCTGGTCATCGGCGGCGATGCCGATCTCGCCGTTCCGCCTCCCAT
>DASQIQ010000324.1:0-4116 GCA_035631495.1 Micropepsaceae bacterium | reverse complement strand
TCCCAGGCAAAGCCGGTTCGCACCCAGGAATCGGCGAAGGGTTGCAGCGTCGGAAACAATGCCACTCGGGAATGGAGATCGAGCCCCCGCATAAAATGGCGGTTGATGGCGCCAAGCCGCTCAGCCACATGGCCGGCGACGTCCTGCGCCAGGAAAATGTCCCCATCCAGCCTTGCCGCGCGTTCGCGCGCGCGCCGGCAGGCCTGGGAATCGAAAATGCGTGGAGGCCCGGAGCTCATCTTGGTTGTGAATCCCGTTGCTCCTTGAGGGGATGGTTAGGCCGCCCCCCGACCTTGAGGCTCAGCATGAATGAACAGAAACAACGTCTTGAAGCATCACGTCTAAGCTGTATTCCTAAACCCTGCGACGCCCGGACATGCGTATGGATTACCTTGCTGCCTGCTGTGTATTCAAGGATGAGCTCCGATACCTTCGTGAGTGGGTCGAGTATCACCGCCTTGTCGGCGTCGAACGCTTCTACATGGTAAGCAACGATGACTCGCCCGACGCGGCGCGAGCGATTCTGCAACCCTACATCCAGCGCGGCCAAGTCATGTTCGCGAGCCGCCCCGCGGGAGGTTTCGTCCAGTTCCAGATGGAGATTTATCTCGAGGTGCTGCGGATTGCCGCTGGGCATACCAGGTGGCTGGCTTTCCTGGACATGGACGAGTTTCTCCTGCCGGTCGAAGCACCCACCATCCCGGATGTTCTGGCGGAATACGAGCGATACGCTGCGCTGGCCGTCAACTGGGCTTGCTTTGGATCCTCGGGCCTAGCCAAGGCTCCGCCCCTTCAGACCGCCGGATTTCGGATGCGCTTGCGGGACGATCGCGAAGAGAACCGCCAGTATAAGTCCATCGTCGATCCGGCGCGTGTCATTGGGACCTATAGTCCGCATCAGTTCCTTTTGCGCAAACCTTGGGTTCTGGTCGATGAATTCGGCCAGCTCGTGACTCATCCGTGGCTCAATCAGAACAAGGCATTCTTTGGAACACGGCTTCGCATCAATCATTACCGCCTTCGGTCGGCGGAAGAATTTTCCGAAAAACTGGCGCGCTGGAAAAACAACGACCATCCTGAATTTCGCGATCCTGAGGCTGTGCGGCTGTACTGGGAGCGAAACGATCACTGCGAAATAGTTGACGATACGATTCAGCGTTTTGTGCCCGCGCTTCGGCAAAGTCTGGCTTTTACATAGGGATCACTTCCCGGGAATCGAAAATGCGTGGAGGCCCGGAGCTCATCTTGGGCTAGAATTGGGCCATGGACGTGCAGAGGGAAATTGGCATCGCAGCCGGCGGGGCCGCCCGCGCCGGGGGGATCGCTCGCCATGGCGTTCGCGCCGTGCTCGACCTGTTGTTTCCGCCGCTTTGCATGTCCTGCAAGGCGCGCCTCTTCGAGCCGCACGCGCTCTGCGCTTCCTGCTGGCGCGCGATGTCGTTCATCGATGGCCCATTATGCGCGCGTTGCGGCATGCCGTTCGACATCGATCCCGGGGGAGAGACGATCTGCGGGCCGTGCCACGCCAAAGTGCCGGATTTCAATCGCGCCAGGGCGTTGTTCCGTTATGACGATGCGTCCAAGCGGTTGATCCTCGGCTTCAAGCATGGCGACCGTCTGGATTCCGCCCCAGCCTTCGCCCGCTGGCTCGAACGCACTGGCCGCCCATTGCTGGCCGAGGCCGACCTCATCGTTCCGGTGCCCCTGCATCGCGGACGTTTGTGGAAGCGGCGCTACAATCAGGCCGCCATATTGGCAAAGGGCCTCGCGCGCCTATCCGGCCGCACCCATGACCCGCTGCTTCTGGTCCGCAAGCGCGCCACACCCAGTCAGGGCGAAATGTCCTCCGCGAAGGCCCGGCGCAGGAATGTCCTGGGCGCCTTTGGGGTATCGCCGCGAAAGGCCGACCAACTGCGCGGGCGCAACATCCTCCTGGTTGATGATGTGTTTACCACCGGTGCGACATTGAATGCCTGCGCCCGCGCCTTGAAGCGGGCAGGGGCCGCCCGGGTGGACGCGCTGACCCTCGCCCGCGTTGTAAGGCCCGGTTCCAGCGATATATGACCTAGCGTCGTGGTTCCGAAGTTCGCTAGGAGCGCTATATAGAGATGAAGCGAATTTTGGAATCGGGACACCAGGCTGAGGTTTCGAGTCGGAAGTATGGCTAAGGTTGTCATGTACACGACGCAGGTCTGTCCCTACTGCGTGCAAGCGAAACGATTGCTCAATAGGAAAGGCATAGCTTTCGAAGAAATCGACGTGTCCGGGGATCCCGAATTGAGACGGACCATGATTCAGAAAGCCGGGGGCCGGTTGACCGTGCCGCAAATTTTCGTCGATGATCGGCATATCGGCGACTGCGACGGCATATACGCCCTTGAGCGCGCCGGAAAGCTGGACGCATTGTTGAACCCGTCATGAGCGACGACAGGAAGATCAAAACCGCCTGTGTGCAGCTTCGCTGCGGCGACGATGTGATGCGGAACGTGCGCGATGCGGCTCAGATCATTCGCGCCGCTCACAAAGATGGCGCGCAGTTCGTCGCGACCCCTGAGAACACCGATTTGATGGCGCAAGATGGCGGCTCCAAGTTGGAGAAGACGTCTTCCGAGAAAGACTCTCCCGCGGTGCCGCAATTCTGCTCGCTCGCCGAGGAGCTGGGCATCTGGCTTCTGGTTGGCTCGCTCGCCATCAAAGTGTCGCCAGGCAAGACTGCCAATCGCTCTTATCTCATTGGGCCGAATGGCCGCGTGGCTGGGCGCTACGACAAGGTCCATCTCTTCGACGTCAATCTCCCTTCCGGAGAAACCTATCGCGAATCCAATACGGTTGAGCCCGGCGCCGAAGCCGTGGCAGTGAGCCTTCCGTGGGGGCGGGTGGGGCTGTCGGTCTGCTACGATCTGCGCTTCCCGCAACTTTACCGCGCGCTGGCAAAGGCCGGCGCCGAGATCCTCACGGTACCCTCGGCCTTCACGGAAACCACCGGCAAGGCGCATTGGCATGTGCTGCTGCGGGCGCGTGCCATCGAAAACACCTGTTTTGTGGTCGCGCCAGCCCAGGGCGGCACCCATGCCAATGGCCGCAAGACCTATGGGCATAGTCTCATCGTTGGCCCATGGGGGGACATTCTCGCCGAAGCGGGGACAGATCCGGGCTTTATTTCGGCGGAATTGGATTTGGGTGAAATTGCCGCGGTTCGCGCAAGACTACCGTCACTACACCATGACCGCCCGTTCAGCCCGCCCGTCTGACGGCACGGCGCTTGCGTAACCAATTTTCAACATCCATCTATAGTAGAATGGAATTGTTCCGCACAAAGGTTTGGGTGTGATCACTTACAATATGGCCTGCGCCAAGGGCCATGAATTCGAAGGCTGGTTCAAGGACAGCGCCGCCTACGACCTCCAGGAGTCGGACGGCACGCTCACCTGTCCGATGTGCGGCGATGCCCATGTCAGAAAGGCCATCATGGCGCCTTCGGTGAAGACCTCGGTCACCAAGGCAAAAGGGCAAACCACACCGGCTTCGTCCCCCGTCGCCGACGAGCGCAAATTGCGGCAGTTCGTGGCCGGTTATCGCAAGTTCATTCAGGAAAACGCCGATTATGTCGGCCCTCGCTTTCCCGAAGAAGCGCGCAAGATCCATTACGGCGAAACCGAAGAGCGCCACATCTATGGCGAGAGCTCGATCGCCGAAGCGCGCGAGCTGATTGAAGAGGGCATCGAGATTGCCCCCGTGCCGCCAGACCCCGGCGACCTGAATTAGGCCCGCTGGGCCACCATCATGTAATTCACGTCGGTGTCCGATGAGAGACGCCATTCCCAACGCAAGGGATCGAAGGAGACGCCCTGCCGGCGCGTGACGCGCATCTGCGCGTTTTCCAAAAACCCTTCGAGCTCGACAGGGGTGACGAAGCGGTTCCAATCATGGGTGCCGGCGGGAAGCCAGCGCAGCACATATTCGGCTCCGATCTTGGCCAGAGCGAGACTCTTCAGCGTCCGGTTGAGGGTCGCGACGATCATGAACCCGCCGGGCTTCAGAAGCGCTCCGCAGGCGCCAAGGAACCCGCCCAGATCGGCGACATGTTCCACGACCTCCATATTCAGGATCACATCG
>DASQIQ010000323.1:0-5444 GCA_035631495.1 Micropepsaceae bacterium | reverse complement strand
TTCGCTCGCGGCCTTTTCTTTGGGCGCGCTCCGCCCCCGGGCATATTGGAAGTTGTCAAATTTTGACGCATATTCGCGGGTAGCGGAGGTGCGCCGCTTAGGCTCGTTTTTGAAGGAGAAGCAGGATGAAACATTTTCTCGTTTCGGCATGTGTAGCCGCTTTGGTGGCGACGCCTGCCTTTGCATCGCTTCAAGTCGGCGCCAAGGCGCCGGATTTTGCCGCCGCCGCGTCCATGGGCGGCAAGCAATTCAAATTCGCCCTTGCCGACGCGCTGAAGAAGGGCCCGGTGGTCCTTTATTTCTATCCGGCCGCGTTCACCCCCGGCTGCACCATCGAAGCGCACAATTTCGCCGACGCGATGGATGACTTCCAGAAGCTTGGCGCGACCGTGATCGGCGTGTCCCATGATTCGATCCAGACGCTGGACAAGTTTTCGCTGACCGAATGCCGCAGCAAGTTCCCGGTTGCCGCCGATACGGACGCGAAGATCATGAAAAGCTATGACGCCGTGCAGGATTCTCGGGCCGAATATGCCCAGCGGGTTTCCTATGTGATCTCCCCGGCGGGGACGGTCCTTTACAGCTATACGGCCGGCGATCCGACGCACCATGTGGAATACACGATGGCGGCAGTTCGCAAATACGTCGCCGAGCAAAAGCGCTAAATACGGCTAGGAAGCATACAAAGCCCTCATGTCGCGGGACATGAGGGCTTTGTATTGCCCTGTTTCAGCCGGTGATCTTTTCCACCCAGGCGGCAAAGCTCTGCAGATATTTGCCGATGAACTCGCGGGTGGAGCTGTTCGTCAGCCTGCCGCTTTCATCGAACAATTTATCCGCGCCCCCGACATAGGCCTCCGGCATTTGCAGCGGCGGCATATTCAGGAATACCAGAGACTGGCGTAGATGATGGTTGGCGCCAAAGCCGCCGATTGCGCCCGGCGATACGCTGATAACGCCAGCGGGCTTCTTGTCCCAGACGCTTCTGCCATAGGGACGTGAGCCAACATCGATGGCGTTCTTGAGGACGCCGGGTACCGAGCGGTTATATTCGGGCGTTACGAACAGCACCCCATGAACCGGGCGGACGGAATCGCGAAACGCGACCCATGGGGCAGGAGGGCTCGCCGAATCCAGGTCCTGATTGTAATGGGGCAATTGGCCGATCTCGACGATCTCGAGCTTGAGCTCGGAAGGAGCCAGCTCGATCAGAGCATGCGCCATTTTCCGGTTGAACGACTCCTTGCGCAGGCTGCCGACCAGAACGGCGATGTTGCGATTGACGCTCATGGGATTGCCTCTCGTCTGTTGCGTGCCGTTTGAGATAGGGAACGCTCTCGCGCCGTTAAAGGTAGGCTTGCGACGACGGCTTGGCTCTGCTTTATCGGGCCCTCATCTTAGGAAACGCGCGATGCTGCATTTCGAAAGTCTGGGGCTGATCGAGGCGGAAAAGGGCATCGCCGCCGGCATCCAGGCGGCAAAGGCGCTCGGCAAGGCGATGGCCTTTGCGGTGGCAGATCATACGGGCGAAATGATCGCGACCGCGCGCATGGACGGGGCCAATCCGCGCATCCTGCGTCATTCGGTCCGCAAGGCTTACACGGCGGCGCTGATGTGCCGCCATACGCTCAGCTTCAAGCGTGACCTCAAGGAGAGGGACGGGGCGCTGGATCAATGGGGCGATGCAGATCTCACCACTCTGCCGGGCGGATTGGCCGTGCAATCGGGCGACAAATTCGTCGGCGGTGTGGGCGCGGGCGGGGGCGGTCCCGATGATGAGACCGTTGCCCGCGCGATGGTGCAAGCCATGGGATTCACGGTGATGGAAGACAGGCGCGGCCTTTAAGCCTCAAAGGAAATCGAACCATCCGGTGATGATGTATTTTTCCTCGCTCGGCGACACGATTCCGCGGTGCAGATGGGTCCAATCGACGGGCCAGATGAGGGTCAGCCCTTTGCGCGGTTGCGCCTTGATCTTCTGATAGAAGAATTCCGTGCCGCCCTCGTCGAACACGTCGTTGAGATAGGTCATGAACACGAGGTGGCGGTTCACCGAGGGGAGCATCTTGCCGATTCTCTCGGTGTGCCATTGCTTATAGCCCGCGCCAGGCTCGTAATATTGAATGTTGATGTTCTCGGTGATGCCCCAGGCGTTGACGACGCGCGCGGCTTCGTATTTTTCCATATAGTTCTTCGTGACTTCCATGAGGTTGATGACGTATTTCCTCATCGTCGGATGCGAGAATTCCGGGGGCTCGACGATCAGATCGAGCGAGTCTTTAATGTCCTTGTTGACCTGCCGGTCATGGCCGATTTGGCCGGACTCTTTGCCGGGAGAGCTTTTGAAATATGCGATCAGTTCATCGCAGACTTTGAGATCGGGAATGTACCAGGCGCCGATGAAGGATTTCTCGCCTCCAAGATCGACCTCCTTCATGGAACTTTCTCCACAACAGCCCAGGCGAAAACTCTACGGCGCCGCGGCGCTGAGGTCTAATTGAGCATGGGGAGCACATCAATGCGAAAATCCGTATCTCTGCCGCTCGCGGGGGAATGGCTGAAGCGCGGGCAAGAGCCGGTCACCGCGACCAGGATCGGCAACATGATCTATACCTCGGGCGTGCCCGGCATTGATCGTAAGACGGGTCAGCTGGCTGTGGGGCCCGAGCGGCAATTCGCGGCGGCTTTCGACAATTTGACGGCGCTTCTGGAAGCGGCGGGCGCGGGGCCAGAATCGATCGGTCTCCTGACGGTCTGGATTCCCGACCGCACCAATCGTGGCTATATCAACAAGGATTGGGTGCGCCTCTACCCCGGAACCGACCGCCCGGCGCGCAAGACCAATCAGGCGCCGCTACCCGAAGGCCTGGAAGTCCAGCTGATGGCGACCTCAGTGCTCGGCGAAAGGCGTGTTGGGATCGAGATTCCCGGGCTATCGCACAAGGATCCACTTCCGATGGGGGCGAAGCTCGGGCGCATGGTGTTCTCTTCGGTGATCGCACCTGAAGATCCCGCCGACGGCAAATTGGTTCAAGGCGCATTGCCGCAGATTGCCCGCGCCTTCGACAATATGAAGCTGTTCATGAAGGCGGCGGGCGGCTCGGATGCCGAGATCAATCACGCCTGGGTGTTCATGAAGGACTTCGCCTTTCAACACGACATGGTGGAGCGCTGGGTTAGGGATTATCCCAATTTCGGCGATCGGCCCGCGCGCAAGACGCTGCCCTATGATCTTGCGGGCGACTCCCAGATCCAGGTGCAGCTCACCGGCCGGCTCGGGGGCCGGCGCAAGAATTACGAAGTCCGGGGCATCGGCCATGACGATCCCATCCCGATGGGCTCGAGCATCGGGCCGCTGCTGCAGTCTTCGGGCATGTTCGGGATCGATCCCATGACAGGCAAACGCGTAGAAGGGCTGGAGGCTCAGCTCGACAAGGCGCTGCGCAACATACGCGGTCTGCTCGATTCTGCGGGGACGACGCCCGATAGTATCGCCCACCTCACCGTGATGCTGCAGGACTATGCGGACGCGCCGCGCGTTTCGGCGGCGCTGCGCGAGCTATTCCCAGACCCGCAGAATGCCCCGGCGCTGAAGTTCATCACCTATCGCATGCCCGCCCATTGGCGCGTGCAATTCCATGTCACCGCCGTCATGGCGTGAACGTAGCGGCGGTAATGATTGGGATGGTTTGCAACGTCGCCATAGAAGCCGGTCCAGGCATGGACTGATCTCCCGACGCGAAATCGGACGACAAGTTTCGTGGTCAGCAGCGATGCGGACGAGTGATGCAAAAGTCTCCGCGCGGCAAGGCAGGAATATTCTTCTGAAGGCTAACGTCTTAGCGATGTGGTCATCAACATAAGAACGCGTCGCGAGAACATTCATGCGTTCAAGATTGAATCACTGGCGCGCCAGATGCGGCGCGCCACCACGCATCTTTGTTGCGCAATTGGTACTCCTCAGCTTGGGGGTTATCCTCTTGCTCACATCGCGAGCGAACGCGGTTCCAAGCTTTGCAGAGCAGACCGGGCAGCGTTGCAGTGCCTGCCACGTGGGCGGACTTGGGCCTCAACTCACGCCTTTCGGTCGCTTATTCAAGCTCGGCGGTTATACGTTGCGGGCCGGCGAAAACTTCACGCTGCCTTTGGCCGGAATGGTGGTCGCATCCTTCTTGCACACCCAGAGAGACGCGCCATCGCCGGCAGCTCCCCATTATGGAGTCAACGACAATTTTGCGCTCGACCAGGCGAGCATTTTTCTTGCCGGCGGGCTTGGCAGTCATTTGGGCGCGTTCAGCCAATTCACCTATGACGGAATCGGCCGCGCATTTGCATGGGATCAACTTGATGTTCGCGCAACCACGCACGAGATGATCGCCGGAACAAATGTCCTAATTGGGGTCGATCTCAACAATTCGCCCGGCGTGCAGGATGCCTGGAACACCTTGCCGTCATGGGGCTTTCCCTTCACAAGCTCAAAGCTCGCTCCGGCGCCTGGCGCCGCACCTGTGATTTCCGGCGCCTTGGCGCAACGCGTGTTGGGTTCGAGTGTGTTCGCGTGGTGGAATTCCCAACTTTACACCGAGGCGGGTATGTACTGGACGCCAGGCCGGCGCTTTTTGAGCGCGCTCGGGGTTGATATCAACGATGGAGACGCAATCATAAATGGCGGAGCGCCCTATTTCCGCATCGCCTACCAAAAAGACCATGACGGACAGAATTTCGAAATCGGCGGGTTCGGCTTGTTAAGCCGCCTCTATCCCGGCGGGATCAAGAACGCCGGCTCCGATAATTTCAGCGATCTTGGAGCCGATGCATCCTGGCAGTTTACCGGAAAAGAGGACGCGTTTTATCAGATCGATGCGCGCTATACGCATGAAGCGCAGAATCGTGGCGCGTCATCTCTGCTCGGTGCGTCCGGCAACATGCATGACACGCTGGATGAGGTTCATCTCGATTTTTCCTATTATTGGCACAAGATGATTGGCGCGACGGTTAGCCCCTTCGACATCTGGGGATCGAAGGACGCCATTCTCTACGGCGACAATCGGACTGCGGCGCCCGACAGCATGGGAGCCACATTCCAGCTGGACTATACGCCGTGGGGCACGGATGTCTCGCCGCTCGGGCCGCGCTTCAATGTGCGTATCGGGATGCAATATACGGTTTACACACGATTCAATGGTGTCGGAAAAGATTATGATGGGCTCGGCCATAATGCTTCCGACAACAACAATTTCCGGCTTTTCACTTGGTTTGAGTTTTAATTGTGCCGGTTAGAAATCGGGTCTGTCCGCGTGGGGTATCGGTGGAGCATCGCCGCCGAACAATGAGATCGGGTTTTCGGCGCAGCTCGCCTCGAGCATCGGGCCTGCGTCCGATGCCGACGATATCGGGCTGATCGGGGCGGTATTCTCGGCTTTTCCAGGTTCAACACGGCGATA